>CAZPLX010000358.1:0-1504 GCA_964587345.1 uncultured bacterium | reverse complement strand
GCAGACACCCGTGGGTGCCAAAGGAGTCACGGTGCAGCACTCGCAGCTTCAACTCTACATCGACGGCCCGGACGATAAGGTGTACACCATCATAGGGCCCGGTTCGTTTCGCAGGAAAGTTCCCGTGAGAAATGTCTTCAAGGATAAGAGGGTTTCCTACCTTGCGGGGAAGGGACTTTCCGATCTCTTTATGGCTGAGATGGAAGGCACCCTTTATTCTCTCGCGGGGAAGGGAAGACCGGTGATTTTAATTTCCCCTGAAAAGCGCGACCCCTTCACCCTTGGAGGGCTTTTCTATCTTTTCGAATGCGTAACGGCATTGACGGGGCGCGTTCTGGGAGTGGACCCCTTCGACCAGCCGGGAGTGGAGTACGGGAAAAAACTTGCCAGGGCCTTGCTTGGAGACAGCTCTACCAGTTCCTACATCGAGGATATAGGGTCGTATGAAAAACTGAAAGGAAAGTGCGAAGTGGCCCTGGAGGTGTAGTGGGCAGGATCCGGAAGTTAGACGAAAAGACTGTGAACAGGATCGCCGCGGGGGAGGTTGTGGAGCGCCCCGCCTCGGTTCTCAAGGAGCTCGTGGAAAATTCCCTGGACGCCTCTGCGAAGTCTGTGACCGTGAAAGTAACGGGGGGAGGCCTCTCCCTTATCGAGGTTGCTGACGATGGGAGTGGAATTGAACCGGAAGATCTTCCCCACGCCCTGTCGAGACACACAACAAGCAAGATAGACTCCTTCGAGGATATCTCCCGTGTCGATTCTTTCGGCTTCAGGGGAGAAGCTCTCGCGTCCATCGCGGCGGTTTCAAAACTTACCATAAGTTCCATACCCGGGGACTCTGAAAAAGGGCTTTCTCTCACCGTTGTAGGAGGAAGGATAGTCGAAGAGAAGCCCATCTACGGGAACAGGGGAACTGCTGTCCGCGTTCAGGATCTGTTTGCCTCGGTTCCCGCCAGGAAAAAATTCATGAAGAGCAGGCGGGTTGAAGTGAAGCACCTCCGGGACGTGTTCTGGAACCTCGCGATTCCAGGGGAAGGCGTTTCTTTTTCCTACATAGAGGAGGGGGAGGAGATCTCAAGGGTTGAGAGTGCACTTCCTTTCGTGGAAAGGGTGAGAAAGAGGGAAGGAAACCTGGGAGATCTGTTCCTCCCCGTAGAAGAGGTGAGCCCCTACTACGTGATAAAGGGCCTCATCACTCCGCCGGTAAAAAGCTACTCCACCCCCGGGAAAATTCAGACCTATGTTAACAGGAGGGCAGTAAGGGAAGGTCTTGTTATCGCGGCGCTGAGGGACGGGGTGAGAGGGTTTCTTCCGGGGGGGAGATATCCCGCCTCCTACCTTGCAATAGAGGTGAATCCGGAGGAGGTTGATATTAACGTACACCCGTCAAAAGGGGAAGCACGGTTTCGCTACAGAAAAGAGCTCTACGAGATCACCCGCCACCTCGTCAAGAGAAGATACACGAAAAAAGAGGGCCCTGATGGGGGTGAAATTCCTGCTTCAC
>CAZPLX010000357.1:0-1506 GCA_964587345.1 uncultured bacterium | reverse complement strand
ATTGCCTTCAGATACTCCCGTGCCTGTCTCCTTGACATCACCGCCAGATTCTTTTCTCCCCCCATGACCACCGCAGCACCCACCACCGCGGAACATGAGGAAGAGAATGCCGCCAATAAGTATGAACCAGATCACTCCACCAAACATGTCAGTACCTCCTTTGCCATTTATCGACTGTTAAAGCATATGGTGTGCCAGAAAAGGCTAAATAATAATTTTTGAAACATACTGTATTACAAGGAATTATTGGATTGTATCGCATACGGCGGATATGTTCCGGGGAAAGATGCATCATTATTACTCTCAGAAAACATGAGAGTGGGGAAAATTTTCCCACAACACATATCACCATTCCGTGCGATAGAGTTGACAATTTATTTTACGTATCGTAAAATTTAATTTATTTCTGAAACTATCAATCTTTTTGGAGGCAACGGATGGGTGTGATTACAATTTCCCGGGAGTATGGTTCGGGAGGTGAAGAGGTCGCGGTCAAGGTCGCAGAGGCAAATGGATACAGGATTATTGCTCGAGATGAAATTGAAAAGATGCTCACTGAGATTGCCGGTGAAAGTATCGCGGAAAAAGTGTTATCAGAGAAGGTCCCGGGGCTCATAGAAAGATTTTCTACCGATCCGATTATTCATAAGAATCTTCTGAAAGAGACGATCCTCTATTTTGCGCGAGAAGGAAAGGTCGTCATTCTGGGACGTGGCTCCTTCTGTATTTTAAAAGATACACCGGGAGTAAAGAATATTCTCATTACGGGAGACCGGGAGGCCAGATCGCGATATACCTGTGAAAAAGAAAATTTAATTCTTCTCAATGGGGAAAAAAAATTACAGCGTGTGGATTGGGAAAGAGCGGGTTTTCTCAAATACTATTTCAGGTATGATTGGCCTATCCCTTCACATTTCCACTTTTCACTCACTCCCCTATCTGTGGGTATCGACGAGAGCACTAGAGCCATTACGTCCCTCGCGTCTTTATTGAATATCTCGGAAAAATTCCAGAAAGAGGGGAAGGAAATCCTCCAGGAGCGCTATGCTTTCGTGACCATGAAAAATCGATTCATATTATCACTGGGTCTTGAACGTGATCAGTTTGCCCTTCAACTAAGGGAAGGCAAAACCGTAGAGGTGAGGTTCTTCAATCTTCCCGCAGAACTGTGTGACAAAGCGATCGCCAAGATTGAAAAGTATATGGAAGGGTACACAATAAGTATCCTGTAGTATTCCCTTCACCACACGTACAATGACTGGCCTTCTTCCGGTATTCCCAAAGAACATTCGTTGTATTGGTGTTCACTTCGCCTCATCAACAATGCGGATCACCGTTTCTTCAACCTCGTCAGCTATTTCCCCGATCTCGGGATCGGGATAAAAACTTTTCATCACTTTCGGGCGGAAGGTACTGATGAAGGTTTGCCCTCCTTGCTCGTAGACACTTATGGGACCGGGGAGCCTGAGCGAGATACTGTAAACATTCTCACTAAGCCGAACTTCG
>CAZPLX010000356.1:0-1518 GCA_964587345.1 uncultured bacterium | reverse complement strand
CGGGCGAAAGAGATGGTCTGCCTCTGCAGGCCGGTGACAGCCGGTACCGCCCTTACGATGGGACTCGTAAACAGGGTAGTGCCCACCCCGAGGTTGATGGAGGAGGCATTCGCTATTGCGGAGGATCTTCTTAAAAAGAGTCCCACCGCACTTGCCATGGCGAAAGAGTCTCACAACGTGCTCTACAGGATGCTTCGTCCCTCCCTGGAGGAGGGCGTGGAACTCCTCGCGAGGTTCTGGGGGACAGAGGAAGCGAAAGAGGGGCTCAGAGCGTTTAAGGAGAAAAGAATACCAAACTTCACCAAGTTTCGGGTCCCTCACTCCTGATTCCTATACAATAAAGACATCGGACGTCGGACGTAGGACGTCGGACATCTATACTCATGAGGAGGTTTGATTATGGAGAGGCTTTTTCAGAAATGTGCCCTGGGAAACATGGTGGTTGAAAACCGTTTTGTAAGGTCTGCAACCTGGGAGGGGATGTGTGATGAGACGGGGGCCCCGACTGAAAAGCTTATCTCTCTCTACGAAGAGCTCGCATGTGGAGATGTGGGACTCATCATCACCGGGTACGCCTTCGTGCGAAAAGACGGTCAGCAACTCGCCGGGAAGATGGGGATGGACGACGACGCACTCCTTCCAAGGTTGCGGGAGATGGTTGAGAGGGTCCACGAAAAGAGAGGAAAGATTGCCGCACAGCTCGTCCACGCGGGAGGCCGTGCGGACGGGAATATTACGGGGAAAAGAGTTCTTGCTCCTTCCGCCGTGATGCTTCCAGGCTACAGCGGAGTTCCCCGGGAACTCACACAAGAGGAGATTGTAGAGATCGTGGAATCTTTCGGAGATGCAGCTAGCCGGGCGAAGGAAGCAGGATTTGACGGGGTTGAGCTTCACGGAGCCCACGGATACCTGATCAGCCAGTTCCTTTCTCCCCTGTCGAACGTGCGGGAGGACGAGTATGGGGGATCCATCGCGAATAGGGCTAAATTCCTGATGGAGGTCTATCGGGAAGTGAGGAGGAGAGTGGGAGAAGACTATACGGTTTTTATCAAGCTGAATTCCGATGATTTTGAGGAAGGGGGCTTTACCGCTGATGATTCCCGGGAAGTGGCGAAGATGCTCGACAGGGAGGGGATAGACGGGATCGAACTCTCAGGAGGAACTCCCGCATCAGGGGAAAAATCCCCTGCGAGGACAGCGATCAACAGCCCGGAAAAGGAGGCGTACCACAGGTCCTTTGCCTCTGAGATGAAAGGGGAAATCGACGCACCCCTTATCCTCGTAGGGGGACTGAGATCCCCTGCGGTCATAAGGGATATCTTCGAATCTGGAGATGCCGATTTTTTCTCCCTTTCACGTCCCTTCATCAGGGAGCCTCACCTGATCAAAAGATGGATCGGTGGAGACGATTCCGCGGCCACATGCATCTCCTGCAACGGCTGCTTTGCCCCCGGGTTAAACGAGGGGGGGATATATTGTGTGGTGGAGAAAAAGAGAGTTTCGAGTTCCTAATTCCTA
>CAZPLX010000355.1:0-1522 GCA_964587345.1 uncultured bacterium | reverse complement strand
TGAAGAGGAGAAAAATAGGACCGTTCATCGTTTTTTTCTCCTTCTTTTTCATCACTACAGCCTATAGTGCCACTTTAACCTGGAAACTGCCCGGGACACGCGCGGACGGGACTCCTCTCAGCAAGGAGGAGAGCGGCCAGATCATCATGAAAGTCTACTCGGGACCCACAAAAAAAGGCCCCTGGCAGTGGATCGCCACATCACTTCCGGGAAATAGCTCAATCTCCGTCATGGACCCACCCCCGGGGAAAACGCTCTGGTACACCGTGAAATCCACCTTAAATGGTGCAGAAAGCTCCTTTGCAACCCCTGTAAAGAAGACAAATTATCTCGGTCTCGTGAAAAGATTGATTCATTCAGTGAAAAGAGCACATATACCCCATGCGAGAAAGATAGCCGCACTTTCCTTCCTTGTCCTCGCCGTCGCCTTCGGGTGGTGGATAAAGAGGAGGATCAAAAAAGATAGCCCCAAGAATTCAGCGTAATAAACCTCTCAAAAACCCTTTTTTATTTGATGAACTGTGGATAAAAACAGGGTATATTGCAGTTAACCGCACTTCACTCTTACATTCACGCATTTTACATTCACACTTTTTGGCCTTGCAGTGAAGAGTTATTCTTTCTGTTTCAAGACCTGTCTAAGGAGGGAGCCATGGCCGTCGCAAAGGTAGTGGAAATTACCGCATCATCGAAAAAAAGTTTTGACGATGCTGTGCGAACCGGCATATCCCGCGCGTCCGAAACACTCGAGGGAATGACAGGAGCCTGGGTGGAACAGCTGAAAGTCGCCGTAGAGAGCGGGAAAATATCGGAATACAGGGTAAAGATGAGGGTCTCTTTCATCCTGAAGTAGGTAGGATGGACCTTCTATTCCCTCGTGTGTAACCCGTCGATGCTGGTTTAATTTCCAACGCCCGGGGTGTACGTGTGGGCATGAACCATCCACCCTCTTACTCCTTGGAACCGGCCTCATGGGAATCGCTATTACCGGGAGAAAAAAGATCAGAAAATAAGTTCTTTTTCATAACCAAAGGCAGTGTAAAAAAAGCCACCTGCAGATAATGCAGGTGGCTTTTTTCTTCTCCCTTCTTTCAACGGATTGCCGGGAGCGGTTGATCGGAGCATTTAGAACCGCTTTTTTGCAAAAGCACGGCCGGATGGAGATTTGAGATATCTTTCAAAAGCCATTGCTCTTTCCTTTTCCCGGAAAGCGATAAGATTCTTGATTCTCCAGGGTTTATGTTTTCTGGTATGGGGACACTTTCCTGAGTTATGGTCAGCCAATCGAGACAAAGGATCTGAACTGTATCCTACGTAATAACGATCCGAGTTCAATTCAGAATGGAGGATGTAGACGTAGAAAAAGTTCTCCATAGTGAAAAAATATAGCAAGATGGGTGCCGAAATTAAGAAATGATTGGATGATTTAGAAAAGGTTATGTCCGCCTACGCCCTTCGGGCTTCGGCGTGACACCGCGCCATAGCCCCTCCGGGGCGACGGCGGGTGGTGGAGGCGGCGGGA
>CAZPLX010000354.1:0-1524 GCA_964587345.1 uncultured bacterium | reverse complement strand
TCGTGGAAAGTTGCACAGGTTCACGGGAAAGGTGGTTTCCCTGGACCGTGAAAAGGGCTCCATTTCGATCGACGGAAGAGGGGGATTGAGAAGGTTTACGGTTACGGGAAAGATGGCAGAGGAAATAAAATCCGGAGATAAAGTGAGAGTCTATTTTTCCCCCGGGAAAGGAGAAAAAAGTATTGTCAAAAAGTGGAAAAAAATTAATAATGTGGGTCCTGTGAAGAGAGGACGGAATATGCCGGACGGCATCAAGGAAGATGGCAGGTAAGAGGTTCATCTTTTTCCTTTTGGAGACGATTAAGGGGGATGTAAATTCCCCCTTTTTTATGTTATCTTTTATCGTTCGAAGGGAATTTTCATTTCTGTAAGAGGGGTTCGTCACGTAAATATCTGGAGGTGACCAAGATGAAGAAACAGTACCTTCTTGCCCCGGGGCCGACTCCCATTCCCCCTGAGGTGCTTCTTAAAATGGCAGAGCCGATCGTGCACCACAGGGCGCCGGCCTTCCAGGAGATCATGGGAGAGGTGAGGGATGGGCTGAAATACGTGTTCCAGACAGATCAGGAGGTTCTCGTCTTTGCCTCGTCTGGAACGGGAGCTATGGAGGGAGCCGTATCGAATTTTATGAAAAAGGGAGATAAGGCCATCTGTGTGAGAGCGGGTAAGTTCGGAGAAAGATGGACCGAGATCTGCGAGGCCTTCGGCGTAGTCCCCATCAACATCGATGTTCCCTGGGGACAGGCCGTTTCCGTGGCGGAAGTCAAGAAGGCTCTCGATGCACACCCGGATGTGAAGGGAGTATATATCCAGGCGTCTGAGACTTCGACGGGTGTGATGCATCCCGTGGAGGAGATCGCGGGCCTTACGAGACAGCGGAAGAACACGATTATCGTGGTCGATGCGATAACTGCTCTTGGAGTCTTCGATGTTCCCGTCGATGCATGGGGCCTCGATATCGTTGTGGCAGGGTCTCAGAAAGCATTCATGCTCCCCCCCGGGCTCGCCTTC
This sequence comes from uncultured bacterium, assembly GCA_964587345.1. Lineage (GTDB taxonomy): Bacteria > Desulfobacterota > Deferrimicrobia > J040 > J040 > CAZPLX01. Next base: position 513 of record CAZPLX010000354.1, on the reverse strand, counting down.
GCGACAGTTTCGGAGAAGGCATGGAAGCTTGCTGAATCATCGGACCTTTCACACTACTATTTTGATTACAGGAAGGAGTCGAAGGGTATTCTGAAAAACCAGACTGCCTACACCCCTGCCGTTTCCCTTATCATGGGGCTTCAACAGGTCCTCACGATGATGAAGGATGAGACAATGGCGAATGTGTTCGCAAGGCACGCGAAACTTGCTGCCGCCACAAGAGCGGGAGTAATCGCTCTGGGTCTTGCGCTCTTTGCTCCCGATTCCCCGAGCAATGCCGTAACGGCCGTTAAGGTTCCGGAGGGAGTCGACGGTGGCGCGATCACGAAGACATTGAGGGATGAATACGGGGTTACCATTGCGGGGGGGCAGGCCCATATGAAGGGGAAGATATTCAGGATCGCCCATCTTGGCTATGCGGACAGGTTCGACGTGATTACAGCGATGGCTGCCCTTGAAATGACCCTTTCCCGCCTGGGGTATCCCATCGAGTTCGGGAAGGGAATCGCCGCT
>CAZPLX010000353.1:0-1529 GCA_964587345.1 uncultured bacterium | reverse complement strand
ATATTGAGAGCCGGCTCCACGTCAACAAAGAGAGCCTCCAAAATATCGAGGGAGTCCATCAACTTCAAAAATTCTTTGGTTTTGGGAGCGTCAATATCGAGGGCGTCGAGGATAATCAGATTCCCTTCCCTGAATTTAAGGCTCAGCGCATTTTTCAGAGCGCTCTTCCTCACCTTCTTGTTTACCTTTATATTGTAATCTCTCGGTTTAGGTCCGAAGACGATACCTCCACTGCGGAAAATAGGGGAGGAAAGGGTTCCTGCCCTCGCCCGCCCTGTTCCTTTCTGACGCCACGGTTTCCTTCCCCCTCCAGCCACTTCTGATCTAGTTTTTGTTGATGATGTTCCTTTCCTTCGGGAAGCAAGCTGTGCTACCACAACGGTGTGAAGAATATCCCCCCTGGTTTCCAACCCAAAAATGGCATCATCTATGGTCTTCTCGGATTTGACGTTTTTTTCCAAATCCATAATCTCTATGGTCGCCATTACGTTCTTTCTCCTGAAGCCTGATTTTGAACCTTTTTCACGGCGTTCCTAAGGATTACGATGCCGTTTCGTCCGCCAGGAATTCCCCCTCTCACCAGGATAAGGTTCTTTTCCGGAATAATTTTCACAACCTTAAGGTTCATCACGGTAACCTTCGCATTTCCCATATGCCCAGGCATTTTCTGGTTTTTCCATACCTTTGAGGGCCAGGCACATTGTCCGATCGATCCAGGGGCCCTGTGAAACATGGAACCATGACCTGCAGGACCTCCCGCAAATCCCCAGCGTTTCACCACCCCCTGAAAACCTTTTCCCTTGCTGTATCCGGTCACATCCACATATTCCCCTTCTTCAAAAAGGTCTGCTCCGAGTTCATCGCCTACGGAATATTTTTCCTCATCATCAATCTCTAACTCCTGGAGTGTATAAAACGCTCCCTTCCCGCACTTTTTAAAATGACCCATCTGGGGCCTGTTCACCCTATGAGTCTTCTTTGGACCAAAGCCTACCTGGATGACGCTGTACCCATCTTTTTCCACTGTTTTCTTCTGAACGACGACGCAGGGACCTGCTTCGATAACTGTCACGGGAATCGACCGACCCTCACCATCAAAAATTTGCGTCATTCCAATCTTTTTACCCACTAGTCCTTTTTTCATATCAACACCTTAAAGGCAATAGTTAAAGTTTTATTTCAACTTCTACCCCGGAGGGTAAATCAAGTTTCATAAGGGCATCGAGAGTTGTTGGATTCGGCTCAAGAATATCAATCAACCTTCTGTGAGTCCTGATTTCAAACTGCTCTCTCGATTTTTTATAAATGTGGGGAGACCTGTTTACGGTAAAACGTTCAATCTTTGTGGGAAGGGGTATAGGTCCCGATACTTTCGCCCCCGTTTCTTTCGCCTTTCCTACTATGTCGGTCGCAGACTTATCTATCAACCGGTGATCAAAGGCATTTAACTTTATTCGTATTCTCTGTGTTTTCATCCTCTCCACCCTTACTCGATTATCTGTGACACGACTCCTGCTCCTACCGTCCTG
>CAZPLX010000352.1:0-1530 GCA_964587345.1 uncultured bacterium | reverse complement strand
GGAAAACACAGTCCTTTTTAAAACCCTGTCGGGAAGGTTGCTTGCCAAAAACAAGATTTTCCGGGCCCGGGATCGATCCGGACCCGCCGATCTCCAGACCCGGAAGGATGCCACCCAGCTGCCGCGCCAAACCGGCACCCTTCGGCTCCGGTTTCACCGGTTTGATCACCGCCTCGGAGCGGTAGATGTTGGACATAAAGAGCGTAATAACAAGGGCAAAAATTCCCGCACCAAGAGATGTACCGATTATCGTCCACTTACGCCCCCATAAAATAGAGAACAGATCGACAAGGTCGATTCCCTCCTCCTCAACTCTTTCCCGCCTCTCCTCATCCATCAATGTCACCCTTGCCTAAGAATGAACTCTAAACACTAAACCCGAAACTCTAAACAACATACAGATCAATCTTCTCAACGATATCATCCCCCCTATAACCTTATCTCCCTGTTGCTCAAAAAATCCTCGTAGGTCTTTGTAAGCCCCTCTTTAAGCCCCGTCTTTGCCTTCCAGCCAAGTTTATTTATCTTCGACACATCCAGAAGTTTCCTCGGTGTACCATCCGGTTTATCCGGATCGAGGACGATTGTTCCCTCAAAACCCACTACGTCGGCGATCAACTCCGCGAGTTCCATAATGGTACAGTCTTCCCCCGTACCTATATTCACAAGTTCACCCAGCTCTTTCCCTTCGAAGTTCTCCATCAGAAAAAGGCAGGCATCGGCAAAATCATCCACATAGAGGAATTCCCTCCTGGGGGTCCCGCTTCCCCACACAACGACCTTCTTCTTTTCCGCCATCTTCGCCTCGTGGAACCTCCGAAGGAGCATGGGAAGTGAATGGGCATTCTCCGGATGGTAATTATCGTTGGGGCCGTACATGTTCGTAGGCATCACGGAGATAAAATTCGTCCCGTACTCCAGATTATAGGCATTTACGAGCTTGATCCCCGCGATCTTAGAGATAGCGTAGGGCTCATTCGTCTCTTCCAGAGGAGAGGTAAGCAGGTACTCCTCCTTGATCGGCTGGGGACAATTTCGCGGGTAGATGCAGCTGCTCCCGAGAAAGAGCAATTTTTCCACTCCCGCGTGAAATGAGGCTTCGATCACATTGTTCTGGATCTTGAGGTTTGTAAGGAGAAACTCCACGGGATAAGTACAGTTCGCATGTATTCCTCCCACCTTTGCGGCGGCCAGGAAAACCCACTCCGGTTTTTCCCTTTCGAAGAACTCGAATGTCTCCATCCTGTCCGTCAGGTCAAGCTCTGCGTGAGATTTCACGAGAAGATCCTCGTATACGCACCTTTGAAGCTCCCTCATAAGAGCACTTCCCACCAAGCCTCTGTGCCCAGCTACATAGACTTTCTTTCCCCTGTCTCTTTTCCCCTTGTCTGAAATCATAGGATTGACTGTACTACGTAATAACACCTTGTTTCAAGAAACATGGAAATGTCCTATGTCCTACGTCCGAAGTCCTATGTCCGACGAAAGAAGTAAAACGTGTACGGACCGCTTATCACAATGATCCTGCTA
>CAZPLX010000351.1:0-1544 GCA_964587345.1 uncultured bacterium | reverse complement strand
CGCCCATGAGTCGTGCACAGACCGGCAGGCTTCGCGGGCCGTGTCTGTCTTCAAAGAACGCGACATCAACGAAGCGGTGGTGGCTTCAACCGGCAACGTGGCTATCTCTTACTCCGCCTACTCGGCCCGGGCGGGCATTAAACTGTGGGCCTTTTTAACCAGCACCGTCCCCCAAGACAAAATGAGAGAGTCAATTTTGTACGGCACCGAAGTGGTCAAAGTAACCGCCACTTACGACCAGACCAAAGCGGTGGCCCGTCAATTTGCCGACCGCAAGGGATTTTTTCTGGACAAGGGAGTAATTTCGGAAGAACAACCAGAAGAGATAATGGACGCATTGCTCTTACCTCTCCCTTTTTCAGGAGGGGACGATATACCATCGCAGGCTCCGTTTCACACAACGTGTCAAGGGATGACCAGGAGGACAATGTTGTTGTTGGAGCCACATTACACGGGTCCTATCCCGTTTTAAAATATGTATCGATTACCTTTTCAGGGAGAACTTCTCACCAGGATTCACGGGGAATCCTGGGGGAAAATATAGACATCAATGAAGTTGCTATCGGTTTTGTAATTAACCATACATATGAATGAGGGTTATGATGTCAGTGTGAGAACCTGGTGAAGACATGGCGTTTAAAAAAAATATTACTCTAGATGATATTCTCAGGATTATCGTGCGGTGGAAATGGATGACGATATATTCCGTTCTTATTGCACTTTTCGTTACGTCGGTTTATTGTGTGATCGCGAAAGAAATGTACCAATCTCAGGCGGCAATTCTGGTTATTCCCCAGGAAGTCCCCTCATCGTACGTGAAAACCACCATTTCATACAGGCTCGAGAAAAGGCTCAACACCTTGAGCAAACAGATCCTGTCCCGGACACGTCTGCTTGCCCTGATCGAGAAACTGAATCTTTTCCCCAAAGTTCGGAAACGGATGACGGAAGAAGAAGTTGTTTTGATGATGAGGAAAAGAGTCGAAATAAATATAAACAAAAAATATAACGCTTTTTACATACGCTATCTCGATGAAAATCCCGCTGTGGCCACCAGGGTAACCTCGAACCTGTCATCCATGTTTATTGACGAAAATATTAGAATACGTGAAAGGCAGGCAACGGGAACGACTGAGTTTTTCGAAACTGAAATGTTAAAATCCAAGAAGATTCTCGACATGAAAGACGAGGAAGTGAAAAAATTCCGGATAAAGTATTTCGGGGAACTTCCCGAGCAGCTCGATTCAAATATTAAATCGTTGAACCGGATGGAAGACAAGACGAAGGCGATTTCCGAATCCAAGAGAGATCTTGAGGAGAAAAGGGTCCAGAACGAGAAGGAGCTTGTAGAACTTAAAACTCAGGCGGAAGAACACGACGTGGATCTTTCCATTGTGGACAAGATCGTGAACATCGACGAGACTGTTCTTTCAAGGAGAGCAAAAATCCTTCTCAGACAGATCGGGGAAAAGAGGGCGGAGGTTACCCGACTAAGACTTCAATATACGGGAAATCACCCTGCCATCAGGCAGTCTATGAAAGTG
>CAZPLX010000350.1:0-1544 GCA_964587345.1 uncultured bacterium | reverse complement strand
CACCGATGCAGTATCCCTTCACCGCAGCGATGACGGGCTTTTTTAACTCCCTTATCGTGTCGATCATTTCGAGGAAGGTGAGAAGGTAGCTTCTTCTCTCCTCGAGGGTTCTTTCGGTTAAGGCGAGAATTTCCTCGAGGTCTCCCCCGGCACAGAAGGCTTTTCCCGCGCCGGTGAGAATGACGACTCCCGTCCCTCCATCACTCTCTCCCTCCTTCAAAGCCTCAGTAATTCCTGTCACAAGCTCCGACGACAGGGCGTTGTAGAGATCGGGCCTGTTCAGGGTCAGGAGAAGAATCTCTCCCCTTTTCTCCCTGATAAGCACAGAATCCATGGTTTTTCCCTCACAATGACAGGATAATTTCTGATTCTGATATTAGACCTTGCCCCAGGGAAGAGAAGTTGTCAACCATATTTCATAAAAGCGGTTGACAAGGTATTTACTCACCAATATTTTTCCACTCTTCGCTGTTGAGCCCGACGACGCACCTTCCTTTATCCCTGAGAGACAGCCTCTTCTCTATCCTTTTAAGTTCCGGTGCTGAAAAATATTCGTCCATAGTGGACAGCAAATCCTTGAGAGCCCGGTGGACCCTTTTATTTTGCCTTTTTATCTGGTAGTAGACCCATTTCCCCTGTTTATTCTCTTCAAGGAGGCCAGCTCTTTTCAGTTCCTTCACGTATCTTGACACGTTGTACTGAGACTCCTCCAGAATATCAACGAGTTCACACACGCAGAGAGCTTCGTCTGCCTTTAAGAGAACCCAGAGCGTCCTCAGCCTGTTCCTGTCAGATAATGCTTTAAACATTTTTACGATATCTGTGGTCATCTCTCACTCCTGTGTGGACATTTACCATTAGCGATCAATTAAATATGTGTCCTTTGCCTCTCTCTTGCCTCGGTCCCCATACCACTCAGAGAATGATCTCCCCTCCTTCAGGCTTAAACCATTTGGTGGTTCGGAGGCAGATCTTAACCAGCATCAGCATGACCGGCACCTCGATCAAGACGCCCACCACCGTGGCCAGGGCCGCGCCACTTGAGATTCCGAATAGCATCACGGCCGTGGCAATGGCCACCTCGAAGTGATTAGACGCGCCGATCATGGCCGCCGGGGCCGCGTCTTCATACTCGAGTTTGAGCAGTCTTGCCAGACTGTACCCCAACCAGAAGATCAGGTTTGTCTGGATGAAGAGCGGGATGGCGATCCAGACTATCGTCAGGGGGTTGGAGAGAATCGTTTCGCCTTTGAAGGAGAAAAGCAGCACGAGAGTTGCCAGGAGTGCTGTGATGGTTATCGGTGTCAACACATGGAGGAACTTCTCTTTGAACCATGCTTCGCCTTTGGTGGCGATGACACATTTCCGGGAGAGATATCCAGCCACAAGTGGGAATGCCACGTAAATCCCGATTGAAAGCAGAAGCGCCTGCCACGGAACTGGCAGGCGTCCGACGCCTAACAGGAAACCGCCAAGCACACCGTAGAGCACGAGCATGGTCAGCGAGTTGATCGCGACCATTACAAGAGTAAGCCCATCATTTC
>CAZPLX010000349.1:0-1565 GCA_964587345.1 uncultured bacterium | reverse complement strand
GGGTACCTCTTGTCGGCGGAGAGTTAAAGGAGGGGTGAGACAGGATGGAAGAATATGGTGATATTGTCCTGGGAAGGATAAAGAAGCTGGAAGCATTAAAAGAAAGGGGGATCAATCCCTTTCCAAACGACATTCAGGTGTCCCATTCCGTGGGAGATCTTCTTTCTACCTTCGGGAGCTTGACGAAAGAGGAAGTGGAGGAACGTGAGGAGCGCTTTTCGGTAGCGGGAAGAGTAATGGCAATCCGAAAGTTCGGGAAAGCTTCTTTCGTGGTGATAGAAGACAAAAGCGGAAAAATACAACTCTTCCTCAGAAAAGATGCCCTTGGGGATACTTTTGATATTTTCAAAAATTATTTTGACATCGGGGATATCCTCTGGGCGAAGGGCCCCCTCTTTCGCACGAAGACAGGAGAACTTACCGTACAGGTAGAAGAGCTTCGCCTGGCAACCAAATCTCTCCGTCCACTGCCGGAAAAATGGCATGGCCTGTCAGATGTGGAAACAAGGTACAGGCAAAGGTACCTCGATCTGATCGTAAACAGAGACGTAAGAGAGACCTTTATCGTGAGGGCAAAGATCGTATCTTTTATCCGGCGTTTTCTCTCGCAGAGAGAATTCATGGAAGTGGAAACCCCCATGATGCATCCTGTCCCGGGAGGGGCGGCTGCCAGGCCTTTTGTTACCCATCACAACACTCTCGACATTGAACTCTATCTCAGGATAGCTCCCGAACTCTACCTGAAGCGACTCCTCGTAGGTGGCTTTGAGAGAGTTTTTGAAATTAACAGGAATTTCAGGAATGAGGGTATTTCCACACAGCACAATCCAGAGTTTACAATGCTTGAATTCTATCAGGCATATGCGTCTTTCCGCGATCTGATGGAGCTGACCGAGTCCATGATATCATCCCTCGTGATGGAGGTGAAAGGCACCATGAAGGTTCCCTACCAGGGTAAGGAGATCGATTTTACTCCTCCCTGGAAGAGGATGACCATGAAAGAAGCGGTTGCTGCACATTGTGGCGTAAGGGAGAAAGACCTCGAAAAGAGGGAGGGTCTCATCGCAATTTCCGAGGAACTTGCCCTGGAACTCGACCCATCTCTCTCTGTGGGGAAATTGATGGTTGAAATTTTCGAAAATTCGGTTGAGTCAACCTTGGATGGCCCCGTATTCGTATACGAATATCCTCTCGAAGTATCCCCTCTTTCGAGAAAAAATGAAAAGAATAGCTCCTTTGTCGATCGATTCGAACTCTACATTTCAGGAAAAGAAATTGGGAATGCGTTTTCCGAATTGAACGACCCCCTTGATCAGAAAGAACGCTTTCAAATGCAGCTTGAAGAGAGAAAAAAGGGAGATGAAGAAGCCAACAGAATGGATGAGGATTATATAAGGGCCCTCGAGTATGGCATGCCCCCTGCCGCAGGTGAGGGGATAGGAATAGACAGGCTCGTAATGCTTCTCACTAAAGCATGCTCAAATCGTTAACTAATATTTTTTTCCCTCCTGCGCCCTCCTACGGAGAAACAAAAACCGTTACGCTGTCTCAACATTCCCCACGAG
>CAZPLX010000348.1:0-1571 GCA_964587345.1 uncultured bacterium | reverse complement strand
GGGATATCTTGTCCACGTACTTCCCCAGGCTGGCTGCCTTGAAGGCAAAGGCTTCGGGCATAAATTCAGCAAAGAAAACGTAGAGGGAGAAGACGATAGCGATTACCGTGAGGGCAGGCCCCACGACCCTGCGCGCCGCCTCCAGAAGGAAGAGAACGAGGATTGCCCCGATGATCACGTCACGGGGAAGGGATGCCCCATACCTGGACATAATGCCCCCGTAATCGAGCCAGAGGTAGAGAGCCGCGGCGCAGCCGGCGACCCCGAGTGCGAGGTCGTAGAGGGGTATCTTATCGCGGACAGAGAGGAAAGAGAGGGTCCCTGTCAGGGGTTTCTTCACAGCAGGAAAGCCGAAATAGGCGATGAGCATGGCAAAGCCGAGGTGGATGGCGCGGATATAGATGGAGTTCATGAGAAGCCAGCTCGCAATTGAGAGCTGAAAAATGCACCATGACACGGCGATTACTGGAATGATATATCTCTGCCATCCCCCGGGATGGCGATGGCCCGTTTCCTCTTCCTCGGCAATGCGGCGGGCCTCTTCAAAGTCCCCATCGTCTTCCCCGAGGATGGCTGAGTATCCCTCCTCGTTACCCAGGTCCCCTCTCTCATCCTCCGTCATCCGCCCTGGCTCCTCATCGTACAATTCATCTCACTGATCTCATCACGCTCTCCCGGTAGTGGAAAAAATGGGCGGGACCGGGTCAGTCCCGCCATGAGGGAAAAATTACTTTATAAATCCCGCTTCCTTGTAATACTTTTTGGCACCGTCGTGGAGGGGCGCGGAAAGACCCTCGAGCATGTTCTTCTTTGTGAGGACTGCATAAGCCGGGTGAAGCTTCTTGAAGGAATCGAAGTTTTCAAAGATCTCCTTGACGAGGTGATAGACGAAATCTTTTTTTACCCTCGCTGATGTGACGAAGGTTGCCTTCACGCCGAAAGTAGGGACATCTTTATCGTTTGCCGCCCCCGGGTAGAGAGAAATGGGGATCACACTTGGCGCATAGTAGGGAAATTTTTCATAAAACTTTTTGGAAAGCACGATGGGAACAAATCTCACCTTTCTCGCCCCGCTGGTGGCCTCTTTAAAGGCCCCCGAGGGATGTCCCACAGTGTAGAAAAATGCATCGATGCGGCCGTCCTGAAGCATTCCAGGCGCCTCTGCGGCCTTCAGCCCCTCGGCCTTGATGTCCTTCTTGTAGTCGATGCCCACCGCCCTCAACGCATCGATGGAGTTCTGCCTCTGGCCGGAGCCAGGGTTGCCGATATTTACCCTCTTCCCTTTCAGATCCTTGATGCTTTTTATCCCCGAGTCAACGGCGGCTAACAGGGTTACGCTCTCAGGATGGATTGCGAAGATCGCACGTAACGCCTTCTGCGGTTTGCCGGCCCACTCGGAATTCTTGCTTCCGTTGAATGCCTGGAACTGGCGGTCGGACTGGACAATCCCGAAATCCAGGTCGCCTGACATGATGGCGTTGATGTTGCACACAGAGCCACCTGTTGATTTCACGGTGACACGCATGACATATTCCATACTCTTCGCATTCACTATGCGTGCGAGACTCTGT
>CAZPLX010000347.1:0-1574 GCA_964587345.1 uncultured bacterium | reverse complement strand
AACTGAAAAGTCATGGTTGTTCAAAGTTCAATGTTTAAAGTTCAAAGGAAAAACATGATCTCTCTCTTTGAACTTTGATCCTTGATCCTTGAACTATTTTTATTGATTTGTCTCTGAACACTGAACTCTGATCTCTGAACTCGGGTTATTGTTGCATTTCCGCATCACTCCGTTTAGGATAAAGGGACGGTCCAATATGGCAATGAAGGTGATCTGTGGCCAACTACAGGCGTTTGTTCCTCCTCATCGCGGGAGTGGGGATATTTATCTCTCTCCTCCTCTATTTTTCACGGCCAGGCAGCTCTGACAGGGTGTTCATTGACCAGGGAGAGGTTGAGGGGAACCATACCTTCGTCACCTTTCACCTGAAGAGCCGGTCCTCCCCCCGGATGGGCGAAGTCATTAAGAGCGGCATTGAGGTCAGGATCAAGTACGATGTGGAGGTTACCCGGATATATCCGGCCTGGATCAACCCCACCATAGGCACTCTTACAGTTGTGAAGAAGATCAAGTATGACCCTATCTCTGCCCGCTACACAGTATCCAGTTCACTCACTTCGGAAAAAGAGTCGATCGAGGAGCCTTTAAGGGCGGCGGACGCCTTTTTCGGGTGCAGGAGGGTCGATATACCCCTGACCACGGAGGCTGTTTCAGGGAAGCGGTACGAAATTCTCGTCCGTGCCCGCATGGAAGAGCTGGATCTTGCCGATGCGGTCCGTCATTTCCCTCTTCTCGCGAGCTGGTTCGAGGTGAAAACGCGGTGGGCACACATAAAGGTGGAGGCGAACTAGGAGATGGAGAGAGAAGAATCGCGCCTCCTTTCGGAGGAAAAGAGGCGGAAGAGAGAGAAGATACTTATCGCCGTGACAGTTCTCCTCGTCCTTGCCCTTACCCTCATCGAAGGGAACATGGCGAGTTCCGTATCGAACATGCCCCTCCTTGGGAACGTGATCGTCTTTATCGTGATAAACGTGAACATCCTCCTCATCGTTTTCCTCCTCTTCCTGATCTCGAGGAACTTCTTCAAATTATTCCTTGAGAGGAAACAGAATGTCCTCGGGTCAAGGATACGGTACCGTTTGGTCGTTACCTTCCTCGTGTTTTCACTGATACCTATGATTCTCTTCTTCTTCCTCTCCTACAAGCTCACCACGTCAAGCATCAACCGCTGGATCGGAAAGCAGGTGGGAGAGGGTCTTAAGGGATCGGCCTCTGTTGCGAGAGAGTACATCTCCGAGCAGGAATCTCTCCTCCGTGAATTTCTGCTCCGGGGGAGGGAGAGGGCAAGGGAGGGCAAAAAGATCGTGGAAGAGGAGGGAGTTTCACTCCCGGAAATTCTTGTCACCGTGGAGGAGGGAAGGAGTGAATACCTCCGGGGTACCGGAGAGGAGGGAGGGGCGGAATTTACCGCCTACCTGGAAAAGGATCCAGTTGATGATTTCGGGATTCACACTGAGGGCCCCTACACTTACGGGTTTGCAAAGATGAAGGGGGGGGGGAGGATCGTCGCGAGGAAGGAAATACCGGGGGCGGGCTTCAGCAACATGGCGCGTGTGTTCTCTGACTCTTTCTCT
>CAZPLX010000346.1:0-1576 GCA_964587345.1 uncultured bacterium | reverse complement strand
AAGGCAGCGTGAAAATCGCGCCCGACTACCCGGACCTTAACGAGGAACTTGCCCGAATACTCAGGGACGGAGAGGAATTTGAAGAGGCAAAAGTGTGTCTAATGGACCTCGTGGAACAGAATCCCACTTCCGTATCCGCTCTTCTTAATCTGGGGTTGATCTGCTATCTGGAGGGGAATATCGAAGAATCGAGACTTTACTGGGAAAAAGCTCACTCCCTGGAACCGATGAACAAACTCACTCTCATGTATCTCAATACAACCAGAGAGACGTAACCCCTCGTACTTTAAAGGGAGGTAAGGTACTCTCTCAAAGCCTGCAATCCTTTCTCCACTGCTTCTCCTTCAGAGGAGCCTGCCTGGGCAAGATCAGCCCTTCCCCCACCCTTCCCTCCTATGAAATCCGATATTTTCTTAACCGCTTCCCTTGCATCTACATCGCCGATGAGGTTTTTTGTCACCCCTACGAGGATCGTGGACTTTCCACCTCCCCTGCTCCCAAGAAAGATCACACCTTTTTTGACCTTCCCTTTCAACTCATCCATCATCTCCCGCATTGTTTTTACATCTACCTCATCAACTATCCTGTGGGCAAATGCCCTTCCGGAGATATCCTCAACAGTGAGTCCCCCCCCCAGGAGCTCTCCTTTGAGGGCTTTCTTTCGGATTTCTTCATTTTCCTTCGACAGACGTTTCAGTTCTAAAGAGAGTTTATTCACCCTCTCTTCCACATCTTCGGAGGCCACATGTAAGGTTCTCGATATCGCCTGAACCGACATGCGGAATGTATTCAAATAGATCCGCGCCGCTTCCCCTGTCAAAGCCTCAATCCTCCTCACACCCGAGGAGAGAGCCCTTTCTTCCGTAACTACAAAAAGCCCGATACTTCTCGTATTCCTCACATGGGTTCCCCCGCAAAGCTCTCTGCTCACACCTCCGATGCTCACCATCCTTACGATTTTATCGTATTTTTCACCGAAAAATGCCATGGCTCCCATCGAAAGAGCCTCATCGTATTCCACCTGCTCCCAGTCGACCTCTTTTCCTTCTAAGATCACTCCGTTCACAAATTCCTCCAGTCGAGTGATAATCTCCTCCCCCACATGGTCAAAATGGGTATAGTCGAATCTGAACTTATCAGGCCCCACGTATGATCCTGCCTGCCTCACGTGATCCCCAAGTATTTCTCTCAGTCCCGCCTGGAGAATATGAGTAGCCGTATGGTTGGCCTCTGTGCGACTCCTCTGTTCACGGTCCACCTCGAGACTCACATCTTCGTTGACAGATACTGTCCCTCCCGTGACTGCACCCCTATGGACGAAAATACTCTTTCCTAACCTGCACGTGTCAACGATTTCCACCACTCCCCCGCTGCTCCTGATAATTCCCCTGTCTCCTGTCTGCCCGCCACCTTCTGCGTAGAACGGGGTAGACGAGGTAACCAGTTCAACACTCTCCCCCGATATGGCCGCCTCGACTCGTTCCCCCCCCACCACAAGAGCAATGACCTTCCCTGCTCCCTCGTTCTCTCCGTACCCGGTAAATTTCGTCTCTTTGAATTCCCCTGGAAGTTCTGA
>CAZPLX010000345.1:0-1590 GCA_964587345.1 uncultured bacterium | reverse complement strand
CGTATTCCCAGGGCAAACAGGAGCCGCGAGAGCCTCTCCTCCATCGACGGTTTGACGGGCATCCCCAACAGAAGGAAACTCGATGAGTTTGTCGATATGGAGTGGAGGCGGGGAGCACGCAACGGCTATCCCGTCTCGTTTATCATGGTCGATATCGATTTTTTCAAGGACTACAACGATCACTATGGACACCTCGAGGGAGATAACTGTCTCAGAAAGGTGGCATCTGCTCTCAGATCGTGCGCAAAACGGCCTGCAGACCTCGCAGCCCGATACGGGGGGGAAGAGTTCGGCATTGTACTCGGGGAGACGGACATGGAGGGTGCAATGGTCGTGGCGGAGAAGATGCGTTCGGGGATTGAATCTCTCGCCATCGCCCACGGACACTCTTCGGTCAGTGAATGGGTAACGGTGAGCATTGGTGTTGCATCGGCTCTTCCAGGGAGAAATACAACGGCAGACGTGATAATCTCCGCTGCAGACAACTCCCTCTACCTCGCGAAAAATGAGGGCAGGAATAGAATAAAAAAAGCCTCCTTAACGACAACCTGAACCCTTTTACAACTCATTTTGTGATGACATTTTCCCCATACACCCGGAGGTGCCGTTTTTTGGTTTTATGAACCGTTTTCACGGGCTCTTATCGGGGAATCCATATATTTTCAGCCTCAAGTTTTTCACTTATCTATCCGAAATAAAATATGAAATGCGGAATCTGCAGTGAGCCGAGAATGGCTATGGTGAGTATCACGGGGAACCTAAATGTGGGATAAAATAGCAAGACTTCTGATCATGATCCTTTGCTCTCTCCCTCTTCTCGTACCGTCTCCTGGATTAGGAGGAGACCAGGCGGGGAGAAATCCGGTTTCATCGGTTTCAGAGGAACTGAGCGAGATCAAGGGGCTTATAGGACGAACCCGCGTGGGGGGATGGGTCGATTTTGTGTACAAAGATTCTGATCAGAAAGATTTCAACCAGTTTTTCGATCTTCACCATTTCTATCTCTATTTTGACAACCGTCTGAATGACTACTGGCAGGCCTTTCTCGAGGTTGAGTACGAGCATATTCCTGATTTGAAAAAAAGCGGGAGTTCGGGGGGGTTAAAGCTTGAACGGGGATACATACAGTACACATATTCTGATTACGCAAAGGTGCGCCTGGGGAAATTCAATACTCCCCTCGGAATTTGGACACCTGCCCACTGGGCAATCCTGGTAGATAGTGTGGCGAAGCCGATCCATGATGACAACCAGTATGTTCCCCGGAAGTCCGTGGGGATAGAACTGTCCGGCAACAGGCTTTTTCCTCTTGAGACTTCTCTCGATCCTCTCTTGACCTATTCTTTATATATCTCGAATGGTCCCGAGATATCCGGGACCAACAGTGTAAGTGACAACCAGCTGGGGGCAGGAGTGGATGCGAACGTGAGGATCGGCGATCGGTACCTGATCGGATGGTCGGGAAATGTACAGCACAACCAGGCCCCCGCTCTTTCAGGGAAGGCGGGAAGGAGGGAGGTGAGCATGATGGTATATGGAGAGGCCCTGTTGCCCTATGGGGTCCTCGTGAGAGGGGAGTACTTTTCCCAG
>CAZPLX010000344.1:0-1592 GCA_964587345.1 uncultured bacterium | reverse complement strand
GGCCCGGGCTCCGAGCCGGGCCGGATCATGAAATCGATCACGTTGTCATTGACGCAGACGGCGCTCACCGGACCCACGAACTCGTCCTCGGTCTCCGAGAAGAGCCCATCGTCGACGACGACGTCGCCGCGCACCTGCCGGACTCCGGCGCCCACCACCGTGTCGGCGAACCTCTGGAGGATCTCGAGCGGATCCCCCGGGACCGTCGATGCCTTGAAGAAACCGGCGGAGGGATGGTCGGCATCGGGGGAGCGAAGGGGCTCGCCTATTTCAAAGTGACGGATAAAGGACTCTCCTCGCCAATTTCAAAATTTTTTGATGAGGAAGTCCTCGGTGCACTTGGTGATAAGTGTTCTGCCAAAGAGGGGGATATGGTATTTCTCGTGGCTGACGCTTGGGAAACGGCATGTCACTCCCTTGGAAGATTGCGAAATCATCTCGGGAGAGAACTTGACGTCTTAGAAGAGGAAATTTACGAGTTTCTCTGG
The DNA here is from genome assembly GCA_964587345.1 of uncultured bacterium. Lineage (GTDB taxonomy): Bacteria > Desulfobacterota > Deferrimicrobia > J040 > J040 > CAZPLX01. The sequence continues at coordinate 1,104 of CAZPLX010000344.1, read as the reverse complement.
GTTACGGATTTTCCCCTCCTTACCTACGAAGAGGAGGAAAAGCGCTACGTGGCAATGCACCACCCATTCACGTCTCCCTTTCAGGAGGACCTTCCTCTTCTCGATGCGGATCCTCTCGCGGTTCGGGCGATGGCTTACGATCTTGTCCTGAACGGATCAGAGGTTGGAGGAGGAAGTATAAGGATCCACCAGAATTCCGTTCAGAGAAAGGTGTTTGAAAAACTGGGGATCTCCGAGGAGGAGGGTGAACTCAAGTTCGGTTTTCTCCTGGATGCATTGAAGTACGGAGCTCCTCCTCATGGGGGAATCGCCTTCGGGCTGGACAGGCTTGTCATGCTCATGACTGGGGCCGGATCGATACGGGACGTGATTCCTTTTCCCAAGACTCAGAAAGCGGTCTGCCTCATGAGCGGCGCTCCCTCACCCGTTGAGGAAAAGCAGCTGAAGGAACTCCATATAAAAATTGAAAAATGAACCATTACCCCCTTTTCCTTGAACTGGGAACTTAATATGTCCGACGTCCTACGTCCGACGTCCGATGTCCGACGTCCGATGTCCGACGAACATCTGGCAATTCCGAATTCAGAATTCTTAAATTCCAAATAAAACTCGATTTTCATGAAACATCTTTTGTTGAAACGTGTGTAGTTGAAACCAGCCACTTGCTTTGAATTACCCTGCTTTTTCTCTGAACTCTGAACTCTGAGCTCGCCTTTTAGTTTTCTTGACAAATTTATTTAATTTGTATACTGTATGCATGTTTCGGGGGTTTTTTTCTGACCTGATCGCAATTCATAAATAACGAAATCATGGAGGAAGATAATGGTAACGTTTAAAGATCTCAATCCGCCGAAGAGTGGCGAGGCAATAACGCTTGGTTCCGACGGAAATCTGATCGTACCGGATCACCCTATCATTCCTTTCATAGAGGGGGATGGTACAGGACCGGATATCTGGAACTCCTCTCGCAAAGTCTTCGATGCGGCAGTTGAAAAGGCATATGGAGGGAGCAGGAAGATTGAATGGTTTGAAGTCTTTGCGGGAGAGAAAGCATTTAATATGTCGGGTAGCTGGCTCCCAGAAGACACCTTCGAGGCCTTTCGT
>CAZPLX010000343.1:0-1602 GCA_964587345.1 uncultured bacterium | reverse complement strand
TCGTTAATGTCAGGAAGCAGGGCCTGACCCCGATGAGTGCTCCCCGGTTTCTTAGATACGATGGTGGACCGGTCTCACAAATGATACACGTATGTTAACTGGCTGTTAAACCAGTCAGGGATACACTCATTGATAAGGAGGCCGGCCCATGGAGAAGATTTTAATTTATGTAGGGATGGATGTACATGGCAAAAGCATTGTCACAGGGGCATTAATGGGTAATTCCGAGACAGTCCTTGAGGATCGTTTTTCTCATGAGGAGGGAAGGATTCGCAGGTATTTACAGAGGTTATCAGAAAAGGGGGAAGTCCGTGTGTGCTACGAGGCATCGAGTTTCGGGTACGTGTTGTATCACACGATAAGGAAGTGGGGCTACCACTGCGATGTAATCGCCCCCTCGCTTATTCCAAGGGCTCCCGGAGAGAGGATAAAGACGGATCGTCGTGATGCCCGTAACCTTGCTCTTTTGTACCGTGGAGGGATGCTGAGCTGCGTATCGGTACCGATGATAGATCAGGAGAGAGACAGGGCGTTGGTGAGGCTTCGTTTTCAGAAGCGTGGTGATGTAAATCGTCTGAAGCAGCGGATTTTAAAGTTTTTAAGGCTTCGTGGCTATGTCTATGGGGGAGTGAACTGGTCGGCATCTCATCTGAAGTGGCTTAGGGACCTTGATCTGGCCGAGCGGGATCGGTACATCCTGGATGAGTATATGGGGAGTCTTTCGTATGAGGGAAGCCGCCTTTTGGAGATCAATCGAGAGATTCATCTCTTATCAAAGGAGGGGTTATACCGTGACCGGGTGGGGACGCTTCGCTCATTCCGCGGAATCGACACCTTAACGGCCATGGTGATCTTAACGGAGATAGGGGATTTCACCCGACTGAAGAGTGCTCCTGCTGCCATGGCATTAAGCGGCCTGGTTCCCAGCGAGCATTCTTCCGGAGAGAGTCGCCGTCAGGGTTCTACCGGATACGGGGGGAACCGTCATCTTCGCCACATTCTCGTGGAGGCGGCGTGGCATTACCGCCACAAACCCGGAATCGGGAAGAAGATGCAGGAGAGGATGGAGGGGCAGCCTGTGGAGATGTTTGCCTATTCCATGCGTGTACAGAGACATCTTTACAGAAAATTCTGGAAGTTGACGATGCGAAAGAACCGCCAGAAGGCCGTTATTGCGGTGGCGAGACAGCTGATGGGCTTTATCTGGGGGATCATGGTAGAAAAGGATCTGGAGGAAGGGAAAAAATACACGGCACGGGCGATATAAAGTGTTTCACCGGTCTGGATGGGCATGATATGGAGAAACCCTCGTAATTCCTATGCGGTAACCAATCCGCGTACTTAGATTGAGGTACCTCCCGATGGATACAATCATTGTGGTAACCAACCCACGAATAGCAGGTTGATCAATCATCGAAGAGATCCTGTCCAGACCGCTTATTATAGAAAGTGAGGGTAAATGAAAAAAAAGAACTTCAACAACTAAATAAAATCAGGCTTGACCTGGTCCACCATAGCAGGAATTCGGAACTCGGAATTAGGAACTCTAATTGGCTCAGTTCCGGTTTATCTACCGCCCCTTAAATCGGGGATCCCGTTTTT
>CAZPLX010000342.1:0-1622 GCA_964587345.1 uncultured bacterium | reverse complement strand
CGAGGAACCTGCAGGTACTGAGAACGGCGGAGTGTTCCACAGATGATGTAATTATATGACCTTTTTTCTCCATATGGGTAAAGGCCACTCCTTTGATGGCAACGTTGTCACTCTCCGTACCGGAACTGGTGAAGGTAATTTCAAGAGGTTCACACCCGAAATATGACGCTACCCTTTCCCGTGCCCACTCTATTTTTTTCCTCACGTCACGACCTGCCCAATGGATGCTCGAAGGATTTCCAAAAAGGTCGTGAGTGTATGGTTCAATCTCTTTCTGTACTTCCTTTTTTATAGGGGTAGATGCGTTATGATCAAAGTATACTTTCCTCACCGGTTACCTCCCTCCTTTCGCTATATGCGTCTTTGATAAGTGTCTCTACAGTAATGGAGTCAAGAAACTCCTCCATTTTCTCCGAAAGCTTGTCCCACATGAGCTGGGTCTTACATCCGTTAATTATGTTACACACCTTATCCGCTTCCTTGTGACATCCGATCCGCGTGAAGTCTCCTTCTACTGTTCTAATGATTTCCCCAATGGAAATCATCGAGGGATGCCGTGAAAGGATAAATCCTCCTCCCGGCCCACGGATGCTCTTGATCACGTTCGCTTTTTTCAACTTGTGGAAGAGTTGGTGAAGGTATTTTTGGGAGATCCTCTCGGTTTTCGAAATATCCTTTAAGGGAATCGGATTTCCCCTGCTTTTGTGTGCGAGGCACACAATAGCTCTCACAGCGTACCTGCCTCTTGTAGTTATCTTCATCGGTCACCCCGCTTCGATGTGCCGTTTTACTTCTTCATGTTCTTCAAGTTTTTTCCCAAGGGTTTCCACTTTGAGTTCAAGGGCATGAATCTGCTCAACGAGGCATTTCATCGCTTTAGCCTGGGGATCAGGAACTCCCGCGATGCCCGATTCATCCTCATAAACATCACCTTTCCTGTAAACTACTTTCCCGGGAACCCCGATTACGGTGGAATGAGATGGAACATCTTTTACCACCACGGAGCCCGATCCTATCTTAGAGTTGGTTCCAATGGTGATTGGACCCAGGATAGTCGCATTTGCCCCTATAATTACGTTGTCCCCTACTGTGGGATGTCTCTTTTCTTTTTTCCAGCTAGTCCCGCCTAGCGTGACCCCATGGTAGAGTGTCACGTTTTTTCCCACCTCCGCGGTTTCACCAATCACAACTCCTGTTCCATGATCGATGAAAAATCCCTCACCTATCTCCGCGCCCGGGTGTATCTCAATATTCGTCAAGAACCTGAAAATGTGAGACAAAAAACGCCCGGCGAGTCTCATCTTCCTTTTCCAAAATAAGTGTGCAATCCTGTGCCCCCAGATCGCATGAAGACCGGGATAGCAGGTAATAATCTCGATAGTACTCTTTGCCGCGGGGTCCCTTTCAAATGCTACGGCGATATCTTTTTTAATTCTCCCGAACATCTTAAACCCCCCAGAAATATTAGTATACTAATTTTGTCAATTATAATATCAAAAAAAAACCTAGAATTCAATAAAAGGTAAAATCATTTCAAGCTTTTTCTTTTTTATCCCTTTCACCCGAAGGAGTTCGGAAGGGATATGAAAGCTCCCACCTATTTCCCTCTCCTTCACGATCTC
>CAZPLX010000341.1:0-1684 GCA_964587345.1 uncultured bacterium | reverse complement strand
GCATCCCCCCGTCGATCATTTTCCTATTCAGGTGCTTGTACGCAAGAGGCGTGGCGACTCTTCCCCTTGGAGTCCTCTTGAGAAAACCTTGTTGGATGAGAAAGGGTTCATACACGTCTTCAATCGTATCTTTCTCCTCGCTCACGCTTGCGGCGATTGTTTCCACACCCACGGGCCCGCCAGAAAATTTGTCGAGGATCATAAGGAGAATCTTCCTGTCCATGGAATCAAGTCCCACATCGTCAATATCCATCATTCCGAGTCCCTTCCTCGCCATATCGAGGGTCACCTTCCCCTCTCCTTTCACTTCCGCGTAATCCCTCACTCTTTTCAAGAGCCTGTTCGCGACTCTGGGGGTGCCTCTTGACCTCCCCGAAATTTCCTTTGCCCCGTCGTCATCCACGGGAATTGTGAGAACTTCCGAGGAGCGAAGAACAATCTTTTTGAGATCCTCTGGAGAGTAATATTCGAGCCTGAGAATAACACCGAATCGATCACGGAGGGGGGAGGTGAGAAGGCCCGATTTCGTCGTGGCTCCGATCAGTGTGAAGGGGGGGAGAGAGAGTTTGATGGTTCTCGCGGCAGGCCCCTGCCCTATGATGATATCGAGGAAATAATCTTCCATGGCCGAATAGAGGATTTCTTCCACCGCGGGAGAAAGACGGTGGATCTCGTCGATAAAAAGTACCTGCCTCCCTTCGAGGTTCGAAAGAATCGCTGCAAGATCCCCTTTCTTTTCTATAGCTGGACCTGTCGTACTCTGAATGTTCACCCCCATCTCTCCCGCCACGATATGGGCGAGAGTGGTCTTCCCCAGCCCCGGAGGACCGGAAATGAGGACATGATCCAGAGGTTCTCCCCTTGCAATCGCAGCATCGATGAAAAGCCTGAGATTTTCGACGACCTTATCCTGTCCCGTATACTCATCAAGCCTTTTGGGGCGGAGAGAAAGATCGGTTGAAAAATCGTCCTCCTGGAGGGTTCCGTCTAGAGGTCGTCCATCAATCATTTTTACCGTCTCCTTTTCTCTCCCAGTTCCTTCAGGCAGAGCCTTAATATATTATCCACACTCTGGCCTCCATTTCCAAGGTTCGTCATCACATCCGAGCAGGTGGCAACTGCATGATGTTTTGGAAAACCGAGGGATACGAGAGCATCCACCACATCCCGCCTGGTACCGGCCCCTCCTCCCCCCCCTTCCCCTCCAAGAGGCAGGTCAGAGAACTCTTTCTTCATCCGGTCCTTGAGCTCAAGGATTATCTTCTGAGCGGTTTTTTTCCCGATCCCCTGCACCGAGGAAAGCTTCTCGTAGTCATCCACGAGGATAGCCGTGACGATATCTTCCTGGGATAATGAGGAAATGAGAGTAATGGCCGTTGAAGGCCCAACCGTGGGCACCCCGAGGAGATAGTTGAAGAGTACCCTCCTTTCGAGGGATGTAAAAGCGTAGAGAACAGCTGAGTCATCCCTGATAAGAGTTCGCACGAAAATCCTCAGGGGACTTTCCAGAGGAGGAAGTTCAGATATGTCCTTCGAGGACATTTTCACCCGGAGTCCGATTCCCGATACATCCACCACCGCCCCAGAAGAATCGACGCTCATCAGAGTTCCGCTCACATAGTCGATCCTTCAGGCACCGCAGCAATTCCTCCTCTCTCGGCCGGCACTGCTCACCGTAGAAGCT
>CAZPLX010000340.1:0-1688 GCA_964587345.1 uncultured bacterium | reverse complement strand
CGCTCGCGCTCGGGCTCGGCTCGGCGTCGCTGGTCGGGCAGGCGCTCGGTCGCGGCGACCCGGATGATGCGAGGCGGTGGGCACAGGAGGTGGTGCGGCTCGGGGTTTGGAAGGCGGTCCCTGTCGGGCTGCCCGGTGGGAAACACTAAAGCCTCCAAATCCAACCAGCTGAACACTGTCGCCATTTTTGAGAGCACCCGAGATAGCGTCAATAACACCATCCACTGCTTTTGTGGCGTCAGCTTTCGAAATACCGGCTGATTTTGCGACTGAAGATACAAGATCGTTTTTGTTCATTGAAAATCCCCTAAATAAAAGTTCGTGATTGCATGCTCAGGCTGAGCCTCATGGCCACCAATACAGATGAACATATCGATTTTGCCCTCGATAAAATGGAGAGGGTGGGGCAAAAACTGAGAGTAATATAGGGGCCCCCTTGAAGGTGCGGGCAGTTCCAGTAACCAACAAAAAAGAACTTCTCACATTTATCACCTATCCCCACATTCTTTATAAAGATTCCCCTCACTATGTTCCTCACCTTGTGTTCGAGAGGAAACAGTTTTTCAATCCCGGGAAAAACCCCTTTTTTTCTCACGCCGATGTAGAATATTTTCTCGCCATCGACGATGGGGGATCATGCCTCGGGAGGATTTCGGCCCACGTGGACTGGAAGTTCGTGAATTTCCATAAAGAGAAGACGGGATTTTTTGGATTTTACGATTCAGTCGAAGATGAAGAGGTGACGGGGGTTCTGTTGGAAGCCGCCGAAAACTACTTGAGGAAAAAAGAGATGGAGAAGGTCATAGGGCCGATGAATTTCAATACGAACGACGAGGTAGGAATTCTTCGGGAGGGTTTTGACTCTCCTCCTTATATTATGATGCCCTACAACTATCCCTATTACGGGAAGCTCCTCGAGAGGAGTGGATACGTGAAGGAAAAGGATCTTTTTGCCTACTATGTGGAATACCCCGGATATGTGCCGGGGGGAATCGACAAGGTAAGCAGAAGGGCAAAGAGATCCTTGCCAGTTACGATAAGGAACATCGAAATGAAGCATTTCGAAAGGGAACTGGACGTGGTAAAGAGGATTTATAATTCTGCGTGGGAGAAAAACTGGGGATTTGTTCCGATGGATGATAAGGAACTCGAGTACCTTGCTGAGAATTTAAAACCGGTCATCGATCCATCCATCGTATTTTTCGCCATGTTAGATGATGAAGAGGTCGGTTTTTTCATCGCTATCCCTGATTTCAACATGATCCTCAAAGAACTGGGGGGAAAGATATTTCCTCTCGGATTCTTAAAGCTGCTTTTCGGTAAAGGAAAGATTGACAGGATCCGGGTCCTCGTTATGGGGGTGGTAGAAAAGTATCGCCGGGGAGGAATTGAAGCGGTGATGCTCGAGGAGATTTACAGGGCGGGACCCCTGAATGGATTCGCAAAGGGGGAACTCTCCTGGATTCTCGAAGACAACTGGATGATGAACAAAATTATTTCCCGGTTAACAGGCGAGCCGTACAAGACGTACAGGGTCTATGGAAAAGAGTTATGAAAGTATTGCTGACCGGTGGCACTGGTTTCATCGGCAGGCACCTCGCAGCCAAATTATCTTCTCGGGGACACTCAGTTACCTGCCTTGTACGGAGCATGGAAAAAGCTTCCTGGATGAATGACCTCCCAGGTCT
>CAZPLX010000339.1:0-1689 GCA_964587345.1 uncultured bacterium | reverse complement strand
GAGGTACAAAACGGGGACTAAGTGGGTGTAGACGATATTGGCGGTTTCCATGAAGACTGTGGGATGGAATAAATATAGGATAGTGGGTATGTATATATATTATTTTTAAATTGTTCTTGAAATTTCCTTTTGAACTAATATCATTAGCTTAATTTTACGCATCTTAGATATCGTCTGCGAGATTTTATCTTTAGTTTTTTTCTTGGGGTGAACGGATTAAAAAGGATGTAGGGGGATGGCTGAATTTCTCGTTGTAGTTCTTTTTTCCTTCTTCTCTTCACTCATTCTTGTGCCTGCGGCAAATCTTCTCGGGAAGAAATTTGATATTGTTGACCGGCCGGGGGAGAGGAAGGTCCACCTGGGGGTAATATCCCGGACAGGGGGATTTGTACTCTTTCTCATATCCGCGCTGACGGTGACCTTTCTCTGGTGTCAGCATTACGGGGGGCCAGGAGATGGAGAATCACATCATCTCTTTTACCTCATTCCCGCTGTGTTTCTCATAGGGATCCTGGGCGTGATCGACGATTCCCGGGGAGCCGATGTGTGGACAAAGCTTTTTTACCAGGGAGTAGCCGCGGTCCTTGTCATGAAAGGAGGCATCGTGATCGATAGGGTCATGATCCCTTTCGACGGGTCGGTCAGCCTCGGCTTCTTTGCCTATCCTCTCACCCTTTTCTTCATAGTGGGGATTACGAATGCCTACAACCTCATCGACGGCATGGACGGATTAGCCTGCGGGGTGGGGGGAACGGTAGCGGCTGCGACTTCCGTGGTGGGTATCGTAAACGGGAATCTCGCCGCGGCATCCATTTGCGGGTCCCTCGCGGTCTTCCTGGGGACCTTCTACTTTTTCAATCGCCATCCTGCGAAGATATTTCTCGGCGATACGGGAAGCCTTCTCCTGGGGTTCCTCATTTCCGTTGTCTCACTTGAATGTTTCCGTGTGGAGGGTGGATCCATCAATTTCTCCGCAGTTGTGATTGTGAACGGCCTCGTCATATGGGACACTTCCCTCGTATTTTTCCGACGTCTTTTTCACGGAAAATCCCCTTTCACACCAGACAGGGACCATGTACATCACAGGATTCTCAGGCGCCTGGGGTCAGTGAGATCCGCGGGACGTTCCCTCCTTCTTGTAAATATTGTCTTCATCCTGGCGGGAGTTTCCCTCTTGAGCAGAGAACTGGTGGAATCATTTTCGGGTTTTATCACCCTCAGTATCCTCGTGACCCTGGCGCTTTCGAAGAAAGCGAGGTTGATCCTCTCTGCATTTCTCGGCATGGAGAGAGGGAATCACCCTCCTTCATAACGACTTTGTCACACTCAATTCATATTTCCTCCTGATAATCCGATGGCTATGGCTTGAATTCTGAAAGTTCGCTTGCTATATAATGTATTCATTATGGAAGCTGGAAGAAGGAAATATCTTATTCTGCTTGCCATCTGGATCGGTTTCACCTTCATTCTCACATCTATCCCCCATCCTCCGAAAGTGGTGGGTTTACACCATTTCGACAAGGTCGTCCACTTTTTCATCTATGCGGTTACGGGGGCTTTGTTCACGAAATACCTTCAGGCAGGAAAGGTGAGGAAATGGTTTCTTCTCCTAATTTTTTCGATGATCTTTGTAGCCTTCATAGGAGGGCTCGACGAGATTCACCACGGATGGGTCGTGTGTGGTTCTCC
>CAZPLX010000338.1:0-1691 GCA_964587345.1 uncultured bacterium | reverse complement strand
GAAACCTTAAGAGCCTCCGACTCAAGGAGTTCCCGAACCTTCCACACTTCTTCTCCTCGGGGCGGGACTCATGGGACTCGCCATAGGGGGTATGAAGAAGACAAGAAAATAGATTTTATTTAATATTATAGAAGGTTCAAAGCCGCTCATTTAATAATGGGCGGTTTTTTTTATCAGATAAGGGAATTAAAATCCGAGCCATCTATCCTTGCCACTCCGTGGCGGAACCCTCGATGTAGAATTTCCGCTTGAGTCTCCTGTCGTTCATATGGTGCACCCTTTCCCCCGAAACGATCTGTTGGGTAGGTGACACAGATATCAAAGATCTCTTCGAGTTGCCTCTTCATTAAGAGTCTCTGTACTGTCGGCTCAATGGATCCAAAAGGGAGGGAATAATGGCCAGGTCTTTAACAATTTTCCCTATCAACTTTCCTCGATGGAGATTGGAAGGGAAGTCTTTTTAGAGAGTATATGGAGCTTCACTCAGATCTACTCCCTCCTGCCCAGTCGGCGTCTCCAGGATAGAGCGATTCGGCCATGGGCAGACCCCCGGGTCCTGGTTGCGGGTTTTCAAGGGCCCTTCGAATCGCCTCCCGACAGGAGAGGAGTTCCTGGGGGACTAACTTCAAAATCCCATGGTTCTCGCAGACTGTCCTGTTCCGCAACCCCTCCGCCAGGGGCCTGGCAATATAAGAGGGCACGGGAGTAACCAGGTGGATCCAGTAAGAGAAAAGTTTTGGTGTGAGAAGGGGAAGGGGAAGAGCCATGCGCACTCTCAGTCCCGCCTCTTTTGCGAAGATATCTATCAGTCCCCGGTAGGTGACTACTTCCGGTCCTCCGATATCGAAAGTGTTCCCTGCTGTACCGGGCGCTTCCAGGCATCCCAGCAGGTATCCGATCACATTGCTCACCGCGATCGGCTGCGACTCTGTGTTGACCCAGCGGGGAGTCACCATGATGAACAGCCTCTTCACCAGGTACCGAAGTATCTCGAAGGATGCACTCCCCGATCCTATGATCATGGCGGCGCGAAGTACCGTGACAGGAACAGCCCCGCCTTGCAGGATCTTTCCCACTTCCGCCCGGGAGCGGAGATGCTTGCTAAGAGCGGGCCCCTCCTCGCCCAACCCACCAAGGTAAATTATTCGTGACACATCAGCATCTTTCGATGCGCGCACCATGTTGCCTGCACCATTCCTGTCAGCCTCGGCGAAATCTGCCTCCCGGGGGTTCATTGAGTGGACGAGATAGAAGGCTGAGTTGCAGCCTGCAAGAGCGGTTGTGAGTGAACCGCCATCAAGGGCATCCACTGCCGCTAATGTGAGCTTTTTGTCCTCCGCCCAGGGCCTTCCGCGAAGATTCTCGGGCCTCCTGGCGCAGGCGACTACCCTGTGCCCTTTGCTTAATAGGGCCGGAATGAGCCTGTTCGCAATGTAGCCGGAGGCGCCTACTACGGCAACCTTTTCCTTCAGCTCCTCCTGAAAACCTCCTTCCTGATTTTTCATGGTCACCCCACCTTAAGAAACATAATATACGATAATCTCCCTCTTCCCCAGGTTCATTCAGACCTTCGGTGAATCCACCCCTTTGCCTGGCAAGTTCCCGTAATTTCCCTCCGTTTTTATCCGATAGGAAAGTGGACAGGGAGAGGAAAATCACCCTCTGGAACCAGAGTGCCGAAGAGGTCACAG
>CAZPLX010000337.1:0-1696 GCA_964587345.1 uncultured bacterium | reverse complement strand
CCCGGGACATACACGTCAACGGGGATAAACCTGTCAACTCCCTGGACGACGCTGTAGTTGTCGTAGAATCCTCCGCATGTGGCACATGCGCCCATGGCGATTACCCACTTGGGCTCGAGCATCTGTGCGTAGACCGTTTTCAAGGCAGGGGCGATCTTGTAGTTCACCGTTCCCGCAACGATAAGGAGATCCGCCTGCCTTGGAGAAAAGCGCACCACTTCCCACCCGTAGCGTGAGATGTCGTAATGGGTCCCCACCGCCGCCATGAACTCGATGGCACAGCATGCCGTCCCGAAGGGGAGGGGCCACAAAGAGTACTTTCTCGCCCAGGCAAGCACCTTCTCGAGACTCGACAGGGAGGCAGTCCCTCCAAGCTCTTTCAAGGAATCGTCTACTGCCACTCCAGTGCCCCCGATTTCCAGGCGTATACCAGACCCACCACGAGGATAAGCATGAATACAATCATCTCGATGAATCCAAACACTCCAAGCTTTTTAAAGAGAACTGCCCACGGATAGAGAAATGCTGTCTCCAGATCGAAGATGAGAAAAAGTATCGCCACAAGGTAGAATTTTACGGATATTCTCCTCTTCGCATCGGAAAAAAGGGGCATGCCGCATTCAAAAGGAGCGAACTTTCCCATGTCGTGCCGCTTGGGGCCCAGGAGGTGTGAAAGAACCATGAAGGCACACGACACCGTTATAGAAAAGATAAGAAGAATGAGAATCGGAGTGTATTGAGCCATTGGGAGAAACTCCTTGTATGCTCTTGCCCCTCGATCATCCCGCGAGGAATCTAGCAGACGCCTCGGCGACCTTGACCACAGGTTCCCAGTATATCCCCAGCAAGAGAGTCGGGACAGCCAGAACAGCAAGAAACACCCGGATCGGGACTGATACGGGAAGGGTCTCATCCGAGGTGTACTCATCAATAAACATGGCTTTCACGATCCGGGCGTAGTAAAAGAGGGATACGACGCTATTCACTGCGGCCAGGACGGCGAGCCAGTAAATCCCCCTGTCGATCACTCCCGCAAAGAGGTAAACCTTCCCCACAAATCCCGAGAAGGGAGGAATTCCCGTCAACGCGAAGAGAAATATGCTCATGCAGATGGCCATAAAGGGACTTTTTGTCCCCAACCCCTGGAAGTTTGCTACGTCATCGCCACCCGTTGCGTTGGCAACCAGTACGGTAACGAGAAAGGCTCCCATGTTCATGAATACATATACGACCAGGTAGAAGAGAATTGCCCGAAGACCCGCCACGTTTAACAGGACGAATCCCATGAGCATGTAGCCGGCATGGGCTACGCTCGAATAGGCGAGAAGCCTCTTCACATTTTTCTGTCCGATAGCCACCAGGTTACCCACAGTCATCGTCACCGCTGAGAGAACAGCAAAAACGGTCATCCAATCTATTCCCGCAAGGGCGCTCCAATCCGCGGCGCCGCTTCTCCTCGCAAAAACTTCGTAGAAGAATCTGATGAGGATTGCAAAACCTGCCCCCTTGGGACCCACGCTCAAAAAAGCAGTAATCGGAGTGGGGGCACCCTCATAGACATCGGGGCACCACATGTGAAAGGGAACTGCAGCAATCTTGTAGCCAAAACCGACCGTCACCATCAGTGAGGCCACTGTGAGAACAAGGGGGTTTTTTACACCCGCCAGGGCAGTGCCAATCTCTGCGAGGTTCGTGC
>CAZPLX010000336.1:0-1715 GCA_964587345.1 uncultured bacterium | reverse complement strand
ATAAAAACACCTTTCGGAACAAGCGCTCCGCTTTATATTTATGAAAAGGAAGGAGAAGGGGATATACTTCTCGATTCGCTGGAATATGGAAACCACGACTGGAACCGAAGCCTGATGTTTCTGAAACTCGCGCATAAGGCCTCGCCGGGCAATGAACGAATAAAAGAAGCAATTGCCCATGCACAAGCGCTTATGGCAAGCGAGAGATGATGCATTTTCTTGTCTAATGCATCGAGCGAGGTCGATATCCTGTGATTATGATTCAGTCGATCATAGGGATATAATAGGGCTGCGTGGTCAAGACATGAGAGGGGTTACGATTATGCGTAGAACATTCCATTCCCTTTCCTTATTTTCATTTCTGTTCTTGATGAGTGTGTGGGGATTCTCAATGAATGCCTGGGGAGAAACAGGGAATGCTTCGAACCCACACACTATTAAGCCTCGTTCATGCCAGGAAGAAATAGTGTTGCTTCAAAACATGCTACATGCGTCAAACCAAACTATTGAATCATTAGTGAGCGAGAACAGGGAACTGAAGGAAACTATCAAAAAAATCAGGGATGAGCTGAACAGGGGTGGACATGGCGGTATCCATCCAACGCTGGAAAAACGAAGGCCGAAATAAATGATGCCCCTGATTCGCTGAAATATGGCTACGGTGATTTGAATCGCAGTCTGCTGTTTCTGGAACTCGCACATAGGAGGAGCATCTGAATTCGATGGCACAAGCATGGATATTTGTCTTGATTGGATTGCCTCTGGCGGCTCTCGGCGCCTGGGTGCTGTATCGTTTGGATAAGGCCCCGGGCTTTCGCGATAAAAGTATCGGAAGCTTCGGTCGCGCCTTGCGTTATCTTCCGCGTAATCTTATTATGATAATTCTTGGGATAGGTCTTTTGTGCTTTGGCATCCTGGGCATCGGGTTGGGAATCGTTTTGCTTGCTGGCTGATGTTTCTTCATGTGTAACTTTGTGTGCGTTTTGTTCCAAAATTGTGAAGCGTAACATATATTTCTCCTCCTCTTTCGGCATTGAAAATCCTCGTGTCCGCAGTTCAATTCTGCAAGGGGTCACCATTGAATTCAAAAAACCAGCCTTTATGGCTGGTTTTTTTATGTCCCCTCTCCCATGTTTTATTGTGTGTCCGACGTCCTACGTCCTATGTCCGACGGGAACGGGGAACTGGTTTACTGTTTCTTCACATATTCGAGTATCACCTCTGCGACATCTTCCGCCTCGTCAAGGGTGAGTCTGCCCAGTTTGGCAAACCTGCCATTCACCGACCGCGATAACTGGATCTTCTCCTGTCCTCCCGCGTACTGCTTCACCTCCACAGACACTCCCTCTTCTCCCCCCTCGAGAAGTGTCTCCAGGGTTACATCTTTTTCCGGTTCGTAGGCCATCTGTATTTACCTCTCTTTAATTTATTTCCAAAATAAACTCTTTCAGATCATCTAAATTTCATATTGTAATCCTATATTTTCCGCTCTTTGTCAATCCTTAATCACACGTGGTAATGATCCTATAAATCTTTTAGGAGGCGATTTCCTTCCGAGTGCTCGATCCCTTCCCCGAAGATTTCAAGGGAATGTGACAGTGCATCCATCACCTCTGAATTCTCCACGGGAATTTCATCCGTTCCACGCATCTCGAGACTGTCGATGACATATTTGATGGAGATACGATCAACCGCGAGGGCAGGCTGATATGCCA
>CAZPLX010000335.1:0-1729 GCA_964587345.1 uncultured bacterium | reverse complement strand
TCCCTGAGATTTTTACGGTCTCCCCTCTTTTCACCCTCAACGAGTAGCCCACAAGGAGCGACGCCAGTTCCTCTACTCTCTTATCCATCCTCACTCACCTCATTTTCTTTTTTTTCGAGAGCTTTAAAAAAATCGATCGCATCATAGAGATCGGCTCTCTCACTTCCCTCTTTCATCACGGCGATGAACTCCACATCCATCTTCAAACAGCTGGCAAAGCGTTCCGGCTTAGGTTTCACATATACCCGGGGGAATCTCTCCTGTACCCTTCTCACGATACCCGAAATACGCGATTCATCTCCGAGCAGACTCCTGACCCTTTCAGAGACCACAATCCCCCCCTCACACACCTCAACGATCAGGGGAAACACAGATTTTTCAAACATCACCTCCATTTCCTTGGGAACCCCCGGTAAAGAAAAGAGGGTAAGTTCTTTCCTTGCAATCATCACTCCCGGTGCAACTCCCACATCGTTTTCCAAAAGGGCAGATCCTTCCGGAACAGTTGCCATTTTAAGCCTTTCTTGAGAAAGCCCGGCGAAGGGAACGCTTCCTTCCCGGTGAAGCTGATCATACTTTGCCCGAACCATCTCCACAGCTCTCTCATCTTCCACAAGGGGGCAATCAAATGCCTTGGCAACTCCTTCAAGAGTGAGATCATCTGGAGTCGGTCCGAGGCCACCGGTGGTGATAAGGAGCTTTGCTGCCCCTTTCTCTGCCCTCTCTATTTCCTCTTTAATCTTCAACACAGAGTCATCCAGAAGTGCTATTCGACTCACTCTCAATCCCGCCTGGAACAGACGTCCCGCAATGTAAAATGAGTTTGTATCCCTCGTTCTCCCCGTCACGAGTTCATTCCCCACGGCAATGATCTCGATCATCAATTCCTTTTTCCCTCCTTCTCTTACTGCCCCCGCAAAAGGAGTGCAGATATGCTACTGTAAAGGGAGCAGGAAAAAACGTTAACGCTTATTGTATCCCATGACGGCCGGAATAATCCAAAATATGATCACCAAAATTTCGGGGGACACCTCTTCCGGGGCACTCGAACTCACCTTCACTGCATACAGGTGCATCCAGAAGATTGGAACCTCCCTCATCCAGGGAGAGATAGATTCTGTGCGGGGCCTCGAACTCTCGAGTGAGCTGAAAAAAGCAAAAAGTGAGATGATTTCCGTGGTGAACCTCGTGGACCGCTTTATTTCTGACGCCGGCACCTTCCAGAGAGAGGAGGTGGCAAAAGCATTGGCTTTAACAGAACAGGTAGTGGGAAAAGAGCGGGAGGCCCCTTCATGGATATTTTCCCAGATACGCTCCCTCTTCGAAGGAAAGAAAGGAAAGATACTCCTCTACTCCTTCAGCAGCACCGTTCTGGGTGTAATTCCCCTGATGGGAAAGGTTGGGGAGATTGAAGTCATCACATCAGAGGGAAGGCCAACAGGTGACGGAAAAAGGGTGGTGGAGAAACTCAAGGGGACAGATATCCCCGTAACGTTCCTCACGGATGGGGCTTTGATGAGTTCTGTGAGTGAAGTTGACATGGCTTTTCTCGGAACCGACGGGTGGTCAGAGAACTACTTCCTCAATAAAGTGGGCACAAAAGCCCTCGTGGAACTCCTTGACATGCATGGCAGACAGGCCTTCGTCTTCGCCTCTCCCCTTAAAAAGAGTAGGGACGAACATCTGCTCTCCCTTCCCCTGAAAAGGTACAACGAAGGCGAGCTCCTCG
>CAZPLX010000334.1:0-1735 GCA_964587345.1 uncultured bacterium | reverse complement strand
TTAATTCACCCACCGGGAGGCAACGTGGGAGAGAAAGTTCTTCTTATTGATGACGATCCTTCTTTTGTGAATCTTACAAAGTCATTCCTTGAAGATCACGGAATTGATGTTGTGGTGTCCACGAGCAAAAAGGAAGCGGTGAACGAATTTCAGAAGTGTCATCCTTCTCTCGTGCTTCTCGATGTCTATCTTCCTGACGGGAGCGGGATTGATCTTGTTCCCACATTCAGGAATGGAAACAAGTTTATGCCTATTATCGTTGTGTCGGGACAGTCAGAAGTAGAAGAAGTCGTGAGAGCCATGCGCCTGGGGGCAACGGACTATCTCAAGAAACCTTTCGATTATGAGGAACTCCTCATTAAGGTGAATATGGCCCTCAAGGGGACACAGGAGAAGAAGGAGTTAAACGAACTTCGCAGTTTGAGGAATGGAGAGGAGGAGTACTCTCTTCTTTTCGATCTCTTTGAGTCGATGAAAAAGGTTAAGGCCATGGTGGATCAGGTGTCGGATACAGATATCACTGTCCTCATCCCGGGGGAGAGCGGGACAGGGAAGGACCTGATCGCCCGTGCAATTCACAAACAATCCCCAAATAGTGATAATCCTTTCGTGAAAGTAAATTGCGCGGCTCTTCCCTATGAGCTTCTCGAGAGCGAACTCTTCGGATATGAAAAAGGTGCCTTTACGGGAGCCTACCGCAGGAAACTGGGGAAATTTGAGCTTGCCTCGAAGGGGACAATATTTCTCGACGAGATATCTGAAATGCCTGTGAAGCTTCAGTCAAAACTTCTTCAGGTTGTTCAGGATAGGAGTTTCTCCCGGGTAGGAGGGGAAAGGGACATAGAAGTGAACACAAGAATCGTCGCTGCGTCTAACCGGGATCTCGAAGACGCGGTCAGGACGGGTGCTTTCCGTGAGGATCTCTACTACAGAATTAACGTGGTAAATATTCATCTTCCCGCACTGAGAAAGAGGAAGTCAGATATACCCCTTCTCTGCGAACGGTTCGGGAAAAAATATGCTTTTATGTACAACAAAGATGAGGTTGACCTCTCTCCCGCATTGATGAATCTATTCAAGACCTACTCCTGGCCGGGCAATATCAGGGAACTTGAAAACGTGGTGAAAAGAGTTGTCCTCATGGGGAGTGATTTCCAGGTTATACAGGATTTACTGAGAAAGCGGGAGGATGATGTTCTTTCCAGCAGTGCCGGGAGCTTCCCTGAAGACCCAGGGATAGGCAAGAGGGAAGGAGGCGACCTGGTAGATAAGATGATCGACAGCATCGATTACTCCATGGAATCGATCCCCCTGAAAGATATCGCCAAGGCCGCATCGCGGCAGGCAGAGAGAAAGGCTATCGAAAAAGTTTTGAATGAAGTCAGGTGGAACAGGAGAAAGGCCTCGAAAATTTTAAAGATTTCTTATAAGGCTCTTCTCTATAAGATGAAGGAATGCGGTATTGCCAGGGAAGTGTAACGAGAGCACTATTACAGTGTAAAAAACCAGTAAATTGTTGACGATGGATAATATGCGTAACTTATTGTTAATGAAACCGAAAACAAGAATCGGGATGGCGGTAGCTTAGGTGCTTCATCACGGGAGAAAGAAGGCATGAAGTGGTATCTCCTCTTCGCGAAAGCAAGGGAAGAAGAAAAAGTGAATACCATTCTGCGGGGAGCCGGCGTTGAATGTTACTGTCCCAGGATGAAAAATACTCTTCGAGATAGGGGAA
>CAZPLX010000333.1:0-1735 GCA_964587345.1 uncultured bacterium | reverse complement strand
CGTCGGGAATCTCGTCCAAGCGCGTGAGTTGTTTCCCGTAGTAACGGGAAAGTTGGGAGAGCCACACGTAGGCCATCTTCGCGAGAAGGACAATGTTCGGCATCCAGTCGGTGTCGGAAGTGAAACCCTCATACTCGGGGTATCCGTCATCCCCAACTGCTTCCCCGTCGAAGGTGAGAACCGGAGCGGAGCCAGCCCCTCCATGACGCTCTCTTTCCTCTTCTTTCAGGAGATCGATAGCCATATCGATTGTGCCGATGAGCTCTTCAGGAAGGGCGAAGGCCCAGTGTTTCCTGATATATTCTATCTGACCCCGAAGGGAACGGGGGGATGCCTTGATGGGGCCAAGGAAAAGATCCACCACGTTTTGGTCAAAGGGGTAAAGAGGAGGCCCTTTCTCAAGCTCCAGAAACATTTCAACGAGTGCTGTAGTGTAGGGAGAGGCAACTGCCATACACTCTTCGTCGTGCAATTTCCTGAAGGGGAGAGTCCCCTCATTCATGTTCGCTATGCGGAGGAGAAAGAGTTCCCTTGAAACCATTTTCTCCCTCTCATCTTTCACTCCCTCTTTTCTTAAATATGTATCAGCAGATTCTTCGCGGGAAATGAGGGAAGTCCCGGGAAAAAGTTCCACAAATTTTTCAAATAGCATTTTTCCCGGGGGGGAATCAGCTCCGTGTCCCCTTTTGGTAAGCGCGTGAATGAGGATGTCATCACCTTTTCCCTCATTCAGGCCGAGAATGTACCTGTAGACCTTCAGGATGGTTCCGAAAATGGTGAGTTCTCCTGCGGATACAGCTCCCGTTTCTCCTTCCCACTTCTTGTTGTAGCTGTACGCAACATATCGGGAAAAAAGGGGGAAAGGAGCTTCAGGGATATTTACAAGGGATCTTCTCCCCTTTTCGAGTGAAAGAGCAGTCCATGCGTCCCCCCTTATTGGGACAGGGTAAGGAAAGTAGCGGTTCTTCTCCGTGAAAGTTTCATGTTCCTTCATAGGAATTTAATGATTACCGATTTTTCCTGGTTTTCAGCTCCTTCGATATGGCGGCACGAAACCCCTCCATGCTCCTGTTTCTGAGCTCCTTCCCGTTCACGAAGACAGATGGAGTTCCCCTTACTCCGATCCTGTTTCCCTCGCTGACATCCCTGTTCATGATCGATGTGATTTCCGGGTCTTTCATGTCAGTTTCAAACCTGTCCATTTTGAGGCCCACCTTTTTCGCGATCTCTTCCACTTTTTCCCTGTTCAGGCGGTTGTAGTTCGCGAAAAGAAGGTCGTGAAACTCCCAGAATTTCCCCTGCCTCTGGGCCGCGATGGAAGCTACAGCTGCGAGCCTAGCAAAAGGGTGCATCTGGAGGGGGAAATGTTTGAGTACCATTTTCACTTCTTTAGGGTATCGCTCGAGCACCTGCTCGAGTAAGGGGGCAAGCCCCGCACAGTACGGTCACTGAAAATCGTTGAAGACGGTGATCACCACCGGGGCGTTTTCAGGGCCTTTGAAAGGAGACCCCGAGATATCAACCTTCTTTACAAACTGCAGGGAGAGCATCTTCACGGTTTTATCTTTACGGTTGTTCACGTACAGGAGGTCGCCTCTGGGTGACACCTCGATTCTGTCCGCGTCCTTCCCCACGAAGATCTTCTCTTCGAGTTTCCCATCGATTGAGAAGATGAGGCCATTTCCCTTATCCCCGAGGACGAAGGTACAGCGGACGTCATACGAGGCGGCCACGG
>CAZPLX010000332.1:0-1744 GCA_964587345.1 uncultured bacterium | reverse complement strand
ACCACCGCCCCAGAAGAATCGACGCTCATCAGAGTTCCGCTCACATAGTCGATCATTCAGGCACCTCAGCAATTCCTCCTCTTCTGGCCGGCAATCCTGCTCGTTAATGTGAACCCCGCACTGATGGCGATGGCGAGGGCATCCGATTCATCGAAGGAGAGCTTTCCCTCCAGGCCGAGAAGCTTCTGGACCATCGTCCCGACCTGCTCCTTCGCAGCCGCCCCATATCCCGTCAAGGACATTTTGACTCCCCGGGGAGACAGTTCCACGCTGTTCAGGCCCAGGATCTTACAGGTGAGCATTACACCACCCCGAACCTGCCCGAGTTTCAGAGCGGAGGCGGGATTTACGGACACGAAGGCCTTCTCGATCGCAGCGGTCTCTGGTTGGTACTCCTCAACGAGTTTCCTGAGTTCCCTGTGTATAATCTCTATGCGTGAAGGAAAATCAAGGGAAGACTTCATCCGTATAAGGCCGTGATATACGTGATGAGGATCGCGTCCCTGGAAATCAACCACTCCCACCCCGGTGACAAGGCTCCCTGGATCTATTCCTAGGATCCTCACCAGGGCTCAGCCTCCAAAAGCTTCCATTTCTTCTTCGGAAATATCAAAATTCGCAAACACTTCCTGGACATCATCATGATCCTCCAGGGCACTCATCAGGTTGAGCATCTGCTGTGCCTGTTTTCCCTCAAGTTCCATGGTCGTCTGGGGAATCATGGTGAGCTCTGAATATTCAATCTCAATATTGCGATCCTGCAGGGCCTTCAGAACCCCCTCGTAGGATCCCTGGTCGGTATACACTTCGAAAAGGGAAGAGGCTTCTCCTCCTTTGATATCCTCCGCTCCATTTTCGAGGGCGATCTCCAGGAGGTCGTCTTCGCTGATAGAATTTACGGAAACGGTGATGACCCCCTTTCTCTCGAACATCCAGGAAACGCACCCCGACTCGCCGAGGTTTTTCCCATATTTAGTAAAAATAAAGCGAATGTCAGATACGGTCCTGTTCCTGTTATCTGTGAGCACGTTCACAAGAACAGCCACTCCCCCGGGGCCGTACCCTTCAAAAGTCGCCTCTTCAAAGGAAACGCCTTCAAGTTCACCAGTTCCCCTCTTGATTGCCCTCTGTATATTGTCCATAGGCATGTTCACGGCGCGGGCAGCGAGCATGGCGGTTCTCAAGCGAGGATTATGATCGGAATCCCCTCCTCCGGTTCTCGCCGCAGTGATAATCTCCCGGGTAACCTTCGTGAAGGCTTTCCCCCTTTTAGCGTCTTCCTTTGCTTTTTTGTGCTTGATTGAATGCCATTTTGAATGACCGGACATAAAACTCCCCTATCCATCCTTTAATGTTACCCTATTATACCGTTCCCATTAACCAGAAACCAGTTCCTAGTTCAAAGATCAAAGTTCAAAGAACAGCTCGTGGTTTCCCTTTGAACTCGGAACTTTGAACATTGAACAGCCATGTAGCTTTATCCCCGGTTTACTTAGGAGTTAGGAACTAGGAATTAGGAATCAGGAACTACCATCGCACCGATGATAAGTTCCCGGTTCCCAATTTCCAGATCCCCGATCCCTGTTTTTGCCTGACATCGGACTTCGGAAAAAAAAACCCCCACACATATTATGTGGGGGTTTCAATTAATTTAAATCCCGGCAACGTCCTACTCTCCCACAGAGGACCCCCTGCAGTACCATCGGCGCTGGAAAGCTTAACTTCCGTGTTCGGGATGGGAACG
>CAZPLX010000331.1:0-1767 GCA_964587345.1 uncultured bacterium | reverse complement strand
CACAGGTTCGTACATACCCGTGCCCCCGCCGAGAGAGGCAGAAGGAAGCATTCCTATCGAACCGGTAAGCATTGAGGCCTCGTCACTCAGGATATCTCCGAAGAGGTTAGTCGTAACGATCACATCGAACTGACGGGGGTTCCGAAGGAGCTGCATCGCGCAGTTGTCTACGAGATAATGATTCAATTCAATATCGGGATATTCCCCGTTGAGTTGGGTGACCACCCTTCTCCACAATCCCGTGGATTCGAGGACATTTGACTTATCTACGGAGGTGAGTTTCCCCGACCTCTTCCCGGCTATCTCAAAGGCCATTCTTGCCACCCTTTCAATCTCCTTTTCCGTATACACGAGGGTGTTGATCCCCTCCTCCTGCCCATCGGGTCTCTTCCGTATGCCCCGAGGTTCCCCGAAATAGATCCCTCCGGTAAGTTCTCTTACCACCATGATATCGACTCCCTCTATTACCTCCCTTTTTACCGTGGAGGCATCGATGAGAGGCGAAAATATCCGGGCAGGCCTCAGGTTCGCGTAGAGGGAAAGTTCCTTTCGCAGCCCCAGCAGTGCCCTTTCAGGCCGTATCTCGAAGGGAAGATCATCCCATTTCGGCCCTCCCACCGCTCCCAGGATCACAGCATCCGCTTCCCTTGCAATCGCAAGGGTTTCATCAGTCATTGGGATACCGTAGCGGTCGATGGAAGATCCGCCTAGAGGTGCCTTCTCGATTTCAAAAATCTTACCTTTCGCCTGCCCGACTCGAGACAAAAGGGTGAGAGCTTCGCCTACAACCTCCGGGCCAATCCCGTCTCCCGCAAATACCGCAATTTTCGCCATTATTCGCTCCCCTCCGCCTTCTCGACCATGTAGTTCATCAACCCACCCACTTCGATCAATTCCCGCATGAAGGGAGGGATCGGTTTAATCGCGTACTTCTCCTTCCGGGAGTGGTTGATGATCTCTCCATTCTCCATATCGATTGAGAGCTCATCTCCCTCTAATATCATCCCTACAGCCTCCTCCGCCTCGAAGATGGGAAGTCCCATGTTGAATGAGTTCCGATAAAATATTCTTGCGAAAGAGCGGGCGATAACCGCTGATATCTTTGCTCCTTTGATGGCAATGGGCGCATGCTCACGTGACGACCCACATCCGAAGTTCTTCCCCGCGACGATAATATCTCCCGGAGACACCTTCGCCGCAAAATCGCTGTCAATGTCCTCCATGCAGTGAGCGGCGAGCTCGGCAGGATCGGACATGTTGAGATACCGTGCGGGAATGATCACGTCAGTGTCCACGTCGTCACCATACTTCCAAACCTTTCCCCGTATCGTCATCTTTTTCCTCCTTCCACGAATTCCTCTTCTTCCCTTTCCTGATTGAATAAGCAGGTGGTGAAAGTCCCCCTAAACCACATCTCCGGGGTGGGCAATTATTCCCGCAACTGCCGATGCGGCTGCCACTGCAGGGTTCGCCAGATAGACCTCGCTACCGGGATGGCCCATCCTGCCCACAAAATTCCTGTTCGTCGTCGATAGGGCCCTCTCCCCTTTCGCGAGGACTCCCATGTGCCCTCCGAGACAGGGGCCACAGGTTGGAGCCGAGAATACAGCCCCCGATGAAACGAAAAGTTCCACCAACCCCTCCCTCACCGCCTGGAGGTAAATTTCCTGGGTAGCGGGGATGACAATGAGCCTCACCCCCTTGTGCACCCTTTTTCCCCCGAGCACACCGGCTGCAGAGCGTCAATCTTCAATCCTCCCGTTGGGG
>CAZPLX010000330.1:0-1767 GCA_964587345.1 uncultured bacterium | reverse complement strand
TCACGGGGAGTGGTGTTCATACGAGAGTGTCTAGCGCGTGTCGGACCTTGTGGTGCGCGTGTGCGGAACCGGACTGGGAATGGTTATGGCTGCAAACAAGGTTCCCGGGATACGCGCCGCTCTCCTCTATAATGATTTTGCCGCCCGTTACGCACGTCTTCACAACAATGCGAATGTGATTGTCTTCGGAGGCCGTACCATGAGCCAGGACGAATCGAGGCGATACATTGATATCTTCATGGAGGAAGAGTTCGAGGGAGGCCGGCACAGGGAGAGGCTGGAGAAGATAAAAAGACTTGAAGAGAGAAACAAAAGGCCTACTGGAGGCAATTGATGTCATATTTGAAACAGGTGGACGGAGAAATCTGGGATGCTATAAGGAAGGAGACGGAAAGGCAGGTCTCCACTCTGGAACTCATCGCATCGGAGAATTTCGTGAGCGAGGCGGTTCTGGAGGCGTGTGGTTCCGTAATGACCAACAAATATGCAGAAGGTTATCCGGCCAAAAGGTATTACGGGGGATGTCAGTTCGTAGACATCGCAGAATCCCTCGCGATTGAAAGGGCGAAGGAACTCTTCGACGCGGAACATGTGAACGTCCAGCCCCATTCAGGTTCCCAGGCAAACATGGCAGTGTATCTCACTATTATGAAACCGGGAGACACCATGCTCGGCATGAACCTCGCTCATGGGGGGCATCTCACTCACGGTTCTCCTGTAAATTTTTCAGGCAAACTTTTCAACGTGGTACCCTACGGAGTAACCAGGGACAGCGAGACGGTCGATTTCGATGAGTTGAGGAAGCTTGCCCGGGAGCACACACCGAAACTTATCGTTGTGGGAGCGAGCGCCTATCCCCGCATCCTCGAATTCGAAAAATTCCGTGAGATTGCCGATGAGTCAGGAGCTATGCTCATGGCGGATATTGCCCACATTGCGGGACTCGTTGCAACGGGTCTTCACCCTTCACCCATGGCTCACTGCGAGTTTGTGACGACGACAACTCACAAGACACTTCGGGGTCCCCGAGGGGGGATGATAATGTGCAGGGAAGAGTTCGGGAAGCGGCTGAACAGTTCCATCTTTCCAGGAATTCAGGGAGGTCCTCTCATGCATATTATCGCGGCAAAGGCAGTGGCTTTTAAAGAGGCAAAGAGCGAAGGGTTCAGGGAATACCAGAGACAGATAGTGAAAAATGCGAGAACTCTCGCGGAAACTTTGAAGAAAAAAGGTCTTACCCTAGTAGCAGGAGGGACCGACACACATCTTCTCCTTGTGAACCTGACCGATACGGGAATCACAGGGAAAGAGGCCGAAGAGGCGCTCGAGAAAGGGGGTATTACGGTGAATAAGAACACCATCCCTTACGAGACGAGGAGCCCTTTCGTCACAAGCGGCATACGGATCGGGACTCCCGCGATAACCACACGGGGCATGCGGGAAGGTGAAATGGAAGAAA
Source organism: uncultured bacterium (assembly GCA_964587345.1). GTDB lineage: Bacteria > Desulfobacterota > Deferrimicrobia > J040 > J040 > CAZPLX01. Next base: position 308 of record CAZPLX010000330.1, on the reverse strand, counting down.
TTGGCGAAATGATCGGAAGGGTCCTGGAACACCATGATGATGACCGGATTCTCAAAGATGTGAGAAATAGCGTTCGTGACCTCTGCTTGCGCTTTCCCCTCTATTCAGAAAAGGTAGACCTCTACACAAGGGAGGGGTAATGTCCATTGACGTGAAGGCTCGTCCTGACTGGGATACTTATTTCATGGAGATGGCGGTTTTAGCGGCAAAACGTTCTACCTGCCTCAGGAGGCAGGTGGGTGCGGTGATCGTAAAAAATCGACGTGTTCTCTCAACGGGATACTACGGCGTCCCTTCGGGGGTGACCC
>CAZPLX010000329.1:0-1767 GCA_964587345.1 uncultured bacterium | reverse complement strand
AACCCCCGCCCCCCCCGTAGAAAAGGGAGAGCAACCGCCGCCGGGGCGGAGCCCTGCCGGCGGAAAGGCAAGAACGAAAGAACCCTCATTCGAGGGGCAGCCAAGGGCGGAGGAGAGGGAGAGGCCTATCCCCGCCCCTGCGGCTATCCCGCTTACCGAGGCTATCACCGGTTTTTCCATTCTCCGTATCTCTGTAATAGTCCCGTGAAGATATGCGGGGAGGATTCTCATATCGTCCCCGCCTTCAGTGAGGATGGTGCCCATCATCTTCACATCTCCCCCCGCGCAGAATGCCCTTCCCGTGCTGGTAAGAACAACAGATCGGATTGAACTGTCTCCAGAGGCGCGATAGACAGATGCGAGCAGTTCCCTTGCCATTTCGATGTTGTAAGCGTTCAGATTCTCCGGACTTTCCATGGTGATATAGCCCACATTTCCTTCCTTTTTCAGCGAGACGAGTGACATCGATATCTCCTCCTTTGATATTTCATTCTCTGAACATATAGTACCATTCCAGAGGTTTTCCCTCTCTCATCCATTTCTTCCGGCACCACCCCGTAATCCGTCATAACTCCTTAAATCTCGCCATGATACGGAGCTGGATGATAAAGATTTCCAGTAAGAGGTCCGATAACAGAGATGGTTTCAAAATGTGGGTAGTTAAACGGGAATAATGATAAGAGCAATACCGAAAAAGAAAACCGTCTACTCTCTCGTGATCATTCTCCTTTTGATTCTCGGCTTCTTCGTAGACAGGCTTATCGTTTCATCAGAGGAGAAAGGGAATTTCTACCTCCTGGAGAGTAAGATTCTCGATACCTACAACGGGATAAACATCAAGAGTTTTTTTTTATGGCAAACTTTCAGAACGTACTCGCCCTTAAGGGATTGTATGAGCAGGCGGGAGAAATCAGCGAGGAGCAGTTTCAGGGATTTTCCCGGAAACTTATCGAGGGAAACCCCTTTGTGCAAACCTTCGAATTCATATCCGATGATTTCGTAATCAGAAGAGTCTATCCCACTGCCGCAAACAGGAAACTGAAGGAACTCGATCTCAAAAGATTCCCCGATGCAACCGTCGATACAGCGAGGGCATCAGCGTCTCTCGTCGGAACGGGGAGAGAACCTGTGGCGCTCTCGGCTCCCTTCGTGACCAAGAGGGGAACCAGGGGAATAGGAATCATCTCACCCGTAGTTTCAGAAAATTCAATCCGCGGCTACGTGGCCGCAATCATCAACCTTGACCTCCTCACCGCATCCCTCCGGAAGAAGGAGATGCGGTCGGATGTGGATTTTTCCTTCAAAATCGGTTCCACATGGCTCCAGGAGCCCTCACCCCACAAATTTTACAGGGAAAAGAAATTCGTCATCTACGACAAGGAAATCATACTGGGAGCCGGGACAGGGGGAGGTGGGCTTATTTCCTACAAACGGCTTCTCATAGGGTACGCATGGGTTACCCTGATTGTCGGCCTCATCGGCTACTTCCGCCATATGAACAGGGAAAGCAGCAGGCTGATCTCAGAAATCTCGGTTATTTCACACGAGCGTGCAAATCTCGAGCTGTTGATGGAACGAATATTCGACTCGAGCAAATTAGGCGTTGCCGTATACGATGGTTCCGGCCGCATCATCATGCACAATCGTCATGTGAAGGAGATACTGCATATACACGATTCCGTGATAGACGAAAACATCTTCGATCTCGATATTCCCGAGACACTTGCCGATCAGTGCAGGGAAATCCTTAAATCGAAGAGGGAAAGG
>CAZPLX010000328.1:0-1795 GCA_964587345.1 uncultured bacterium | reverse complement strand
CTCCCTCATAAAAGCACTGCCCACAAGGCCCCTGTGGCCTGCCACATAGACTTTCCTTCCCCTGTCTCTTTTTTCCCCGTCTGAAATCATAGGTTTGACTGTACTACGTAATAACACCTTGTTTCAAGAAACATGGAAATGTCCTACGTCCGACGTCCGACGTCCGACGTCCGACGAAAGAAGTAAAACGTGTACGGACCGCTTATCACAATGATCCTGCTATTCATCACGAGAGAAGCAGATCCAGCGGGATGGCCCAGAGACGTTCCCCGAGCCTCACCGCATCGTGTCCGTTGTAGGCCAATACCCCGGCGATACAATGAGGCGTCGAGCCAAGGAAGGCCTTTAACCCGTTAAGATCGCTATCGCTCCATCTGGTGCCTGATTTTACTTCAATTGCAATGCATTTCCCGCTCTCTTCTATCACAAAATCCACTTCATGCCTGCCCTGGACGTTCCAGAAGTAGAGCCCGGCCTGGGTCCAGGTGGAACCGATCAGACCTGCGAGGTTTTGCGCCACGTATGTTTCGAACATGGCCCCTTTAAGCGGTTCCTCGTGTTCGACAGTAAATTCCCGGACTCCCGCGAGATAACAGGCGATCCCGGAATCGCTGATGTACATCTTCGGAGATTTGATCAACCTGGTTGCCCTGTTCCTCAGATAAGGGAGGATTCTCTGTATCACGAAGGAAGTTTCAAGAAGGGACAGGTATCTCGATGCTGTTGCCACATTCAGTTTTGCGTCCCTCCCGAGATGGCTTGGACTTAATAATTGCCCTGTCCTCAAGGCGGCAAGATGTAAAAGATTCCTGAAAGGGATGACATTTCCTATCTGGCTCAACTCTCTGACGTCTCTCTCGAGATACGTCTGCTCATACCCCTTGAACCAGAAAATTCTATTTCCACCCTCACCAAGACATACAGAAGGCATTCCGCCTGTCAGAATTTCTCCTGGTTCGACGTGATTTTTTCCCCCATCCCGTCCTAATTGCAATTTCTCGAAAAAGTTTCGGATGAAGGGTTTTCTCTCGACGTTTCCGGAAATCTCACGCCTTGTGAATGGATGCAGAGTAAAATAGACAGCTCTGCCGGCAAGTGTTTCGATTATGCCTTTGAGCATGGAAAAATTAGCAGAGCCTGATAGGAGAAACTGACCGGGGGTTCTCTTTTTATCAACAACTTTTTTGATCGCAGTCAGAATTTCAGGGCACTTCTGAGCCTCATCGACAGTTAATACCTCTTTAGCGTTCACAAAACCATCAGGGTCCTCCCTTGCCGACGCAAGCTGGGCAAAATCATCAAAGTTCACATAATCCCTTCCTGTCATGTTCGGATCCATCCTCAACATTGTGCTCTTGCCCGTCTGACGCATACCTGTGATGACAACAACAGGCATTTCACCGAGCGCCTCTTTAATCAAAGGTGCTATATCTCTTTTCACATATTCTGTCATATTATTTCAAAGTATAGTGGCATATTGACACTATGTCAAGCGACAATTCGCCACATGGTATTCTGATTTTCAGGCCTCTGTCGGCTTTGCCTGCAAGCTGCTGCGCTATCCTGAAGGCCGCGGGCGTCAACATCCTTCGCGCCGCTGCGTTCGGAAACAGGGTTGCGAGTCCATCAAAGTTCAAAGAAAAACCTGTGATAGCCAGATTGTTGTTTCGAGTTTCGGGGTTCGTGTTGTCTCTGAACTCTGAACACTGAACTCTGAACTGATTTGTTCTGGGAGATAGTTTGGTTAACACTGTTTTATTATTGTATTATTAATGAATCTAATTCATGTTATTTC
>CAZPLX010000327.1:0-1799 GCA_964587345.1 uncultured bacterium | reverse complement strand
TAAAGTCGAATACTTTCATTTTTCTTCATCCCCATCCTTTTGTTTCTCGAGTTTCTTGTGCCTTTCCCTCTCTGCAATATCAAAGCCTATGTGAATCAGAAAGATGAGTACGAGTACTCCGATGAAGCCCGTGTAAAAGATACGGACCATCCATGCCCCCATGTTCCCCTTCCTCGACACTTCTACATGCACGGTGCCCCTCGCAAAGTTCCTGGACGCCTTTGGATGGCACTTCCCGCAGGTTTTCGGGATGTTCCCCTTGTTAATCGAAGATTCTGGATCAATCGAGGGTAAAATAAGGTGAAACCCGTGACAGGACGCACAGTTTGCGGCTTTCGTCATCCCATATTCAAGGGCTATTCCGTGAAACGATTCCTCGTAAGTGCTCAACCTGTTTTTTGGAAGGGCGTAGCGGGAAGTGATGGTCTTGCTCCCGTGGCATGATCCACACGTCCGGGGGATATTCTTGAAATATACTTTGGATGTGGGGTCTGTAATCTTGGCAATTGTGTGCTCGCCGTGGCAGCTGGTGCATACGGGAGAGTCGATGATCCCCGCCCGGAGTCCTTTCCCATGGACCGATTTTTCATACTTTCTCTCTATCCCGGGGTGGCACTTCCCGCATGAGGCGGGAATCTGTAACTTGTTCACCTGTGATTCAGGATTATCGGCGGGCAGAATTTTGTGATTCCCATGACAATCGGGGCACGCGGGAGCCACGTTTAAACCGGCCTTTTTCATAGCCTGGCCATGTACAGAATTTTGATATGCCTTGAAAAATTGTACGCCGGGAAGATTGTATTTCTCCTCCAGCTTTCTGTCTTCGTGACATTTCAGGCATACTTTGACAATGTTGAGGGAAAAGACCCTGGATTCAGGATTTTTCACGGGGAGAATTCCGTGGGTCCCGTGGCAGGTGGTACAGCGGGGCACACCCTTTTTTCCGGTGATACCGTGAATACTCTCCCCGTAATTTTTTGCCTCTTCTTCGTGGCATATTCCGCATCGTACCTGTAAAGGACGTTTTATATGAGGCAGTGCGGTGACGTCGCTGTGACACCCCTCGCACTTCGCTCCTGCGTGTGCCGACCCCTCAAGGGCGGCATGATCAACGGTGAGTGATACTTTCACCCCATTTTGCAGAACGGAAAGATCTTTTCTTCCGTGGCAGCCAAGACACCTGGTGGAGTCTCCACCACTCCCTCCGAAGGAGTTGACCGGGATCACTGCAATAAGTATTGACGCCAGCACACACAGGGGAAATGTCAATCGCACTCTCATCTCACTGCTCCCTTTCGTCTTTTTTTGACGCCTCCATTCTTTCGAGCTCTAAAGGATGCTCGATTGCCATATGGTGGTGTGATATCTTCCCGTTAATCCAGGTAAGTGACATGGGTGCCACATCGGGGTTGATACACACGAAGTAGAGATGCCACACGATGATCGCAAGGGTGGCCAGAATCGCTTCATAGAAGTGGATGAGCGTGGCAACTTCCATCCCCCAGAAGGGGAGAATCCTCATCGATTCCCCCTCGAACCAGATGATAAGACCTGTGACGATCATCACAACGGAACCCCACACCAGGGCCAGATATTCCATCTTCTCGATGTAGCTGAACCTGTCGAAACGGGGGCGCTCCTCCTCCATGCCGAGATAAAATCTTATCCCATGAATCATATCTTTCAGATCAGCGAGCCTGGGTATCATATCTTTTGCGAGCTGCCTCCCCTCTGCACGGAAAAATATATCTCCGAGATGATGAAGGCACACGGCCGCTCTAATGACAGCGAAGATCCTG
>CAZPLX010000326.1:0-1799 GCA_964587345.1 uncultured bacterium | reverse complement strand
GGCCCCCCCTCCCTCCCTTTCGGGCCGCTCTTGCCCCCCGCGGGTCCCCCCCCCGGGGCCACCTGGGGGGGGTCACCCCCAGAGGGTGGTTTCATTTTTTTTTCCGCAGGGGCTCCCACCTCCTCGGGCTGACTCGCACCCGCCACTACAAGAACCATGTTCCTGGGAACGTAGAACTTCTTGAAGTAAGAAACTACCGCGTCTCTGTTGATCTGTCTTATCGTCCTCGGATACCCGATCACGGGCCTTCCGTAGGGATGGCGTGTGAAAAAGGAGGAAAAAAGGCTTTTCGAGGCGACCCGCCCCGGATCGTCCTGGTTCATTCTGTACTCTTCCATGACGACTTCGCTCTCCTTCTCCAATTCTTTCTCATCGAATACCGAGTTGCCAAGAGTATCAGAGAGGATATCCAGGGCATTTTCCAGATATCTCGATGCGATCGTGATGTGATACACCGTGTGGTCGAAGGTGGTGTATGCGTTGATATCTCCCCCCAGTCCTTCCACCTCTCTCGCCATCTCTCCCATGCCGCGCTTCTTCGTCCCTTTAAAGGCCATATGTTCCAGGAGATGGGAGATCCCCTCATACTTCTCCGGCTCAGTGGTGCTTCCCGCTTTTACCCACACCTGCACCGCCACAATCGGAGATCCATGGTTCTCTTTCAGAACCACGGTCATGCCGTTTTTCAGTGTGTACTTAATCCCCCCGCAGAATCCCGTGAGAGGAAGAAGGATCAAAGCAATCAGGATGATCATGGTGACAGAAGCTTTTTGTGTCATCTACTTTTTTCCTCCCTTCTTCCCCTTAAAGAGGAAGGTCCCTTTTTTCATAATGCAATTCCCATCGAATGAGAGAGCTCCCTCCTCCCGTAAATCTTTGATCATGTCCCAGTGAAGGGCCGAATCGTTCTTTCCACCCGACTCGGGGTATGCTTTCCCTAGGGCAATATGCACTGTCCCTCCAATTTTTTCGTCGAACAGGATATCCTTCGTAAAACGTGTAATCCCGTAATTGAAGCCGATACCGAACTCGCCGGGCACCGCTGACCCCTCATCAGTGGCAATGAGTGTTCTCAAGAGTTCCTGGTTCTTATCCGCAGTCGCCCGGATTACCTTTCCTCCCTCAAACTCGAGGCGAATTCCCGACACCTCTCTCCCCCCGTATATGGCAGGAAATTCATAGTATATCTTTCCCTCCACGGACCCTTCCACGGGACCTGTAAATATTTCTCCATCAGGCATGTTGCACTCTCCATAACAGGGGATCGCTTTGCGGCCCTTAATGGAAAAGGTGAGATCTGTTTCCTTTCCTTCGATCCTTATCCTGTCCGTCCGCTCCATTTTCCTCTTCAACTGTCTCATATCAGAAGACATTTTCTTCCAATCCACCAGGCAGGCTCCAAAGAGAAAATCCTTATATTGAGGAAGAGACATCTCCGCTTCCTGGGCAAGGGCCTGAGTGGGAAAATTCACAAGGACCCATCGCACCTTCTCCATCACGATATCTGAAATCGGTTTTGTCGCCTTTCTTCTGCGGGCAATCTTCCCGGGATCGATATCCGTAAGCATCCGGGTGTTCAGAGGAGAGTGTATGAAGACAGAGCAATCGATCTTCTCTGTCTCGTAAAGCTTTGAGGGGAGCAGATAATCGAGCTGCCTGTTCCCCGCTTCCCGGTAAAAAATCTCTCCTGCCTCATCAAAGGTGATGTCAAGGAGAGGGTGCCCTCCCTTCCTCACCACCTCACGATAAAGTGCCAGGACAAGGGGTTTCGCGCGATCTGTCGCTGAGATTTTTACGGT
>CAZPLX010000325.1:0-1813 GCA_964587345.1 uncultured bacterium | reverse complement strand
AGCGAGGGGAAAATCCAACCTGGGATAACGGGAATATTATTGTGATTTCGCCCTCTCATAGAGAAAACAGATAAGTGAACCGAAAAACTTCGATTTCATCCTTACCGTTTCGATCCCTCTCCATCCGGAAAGGTGCCTCTCCTTGAGGGCAGACCTGAACTCTTCGAGGCGCTCCTTCAGAGACCCGCCGAATAATCCTCCGGGAAGAGTATAAAAGGGTGAGAAATCGAGGAAATATTCCATTCCCTCCCGCTCTTTATGTTCCTCCAACTTCCCCATAATAGGCTGTTTTCGTCATATCCAGATATTTTTTCACACCCTTGTAGACCGAGCGCGCTATGGCATCCTGATACCAGGAAGAAGAGAGGTACTTCTCCCCGTAAGGATTGGTGATAAAGGAGGTCTCCACGAGGACAGCGGGCATCGCAGCTCCGAAGAGAACGTGGAATGGAGCTTTCCTCACACCAAGGTCCACCACATTCCTTCTCCTCTTCCTGACCTTGGATACGATGCTGTCATTGATAACCTTCGCAAGTTTCAGCGACTCCCTCACTTTTCCGTAATGTATGAGATCCCTCATGATGAAGTTAACCTTAGAATCGTTCTTGATGACAACGCCGTTTTCGCGCATCGCCAGTTCAAGGGCATCACTGTCTGTGGGCTTTTTCCCGAGGACAAAAGAGGAAATGCCCTTTGCCTTTCTTTTCCTTGACGCATTCGTGTGAATGGAGAGGAAGATATCGGCACTCACGCCGTTAGCGATGGCGCTCCTTTTTTCAAGAGAGATGAATCGGTCCCCCGTCCTGGTCATGTAGACTCTGAACCTCCTGTCGCGGGAAAGGTATCTCTTCAACTTGAGGGCGATTCCCAGAACAATATTTTTCTCCTTTCTCCCCCTCGGCCCGATCGCGCCGGGATCCTTCCCTCCATGGCCCGGGTCGATCACAACAACGATCCGGCCCGGTGTAGGAGCTTTTTTCGTGGAAAATACGACTGGAGCGTTCCCTCGCTTTTTCCTCTTCTCTTTAGTGGTACCTTTACGGAAAAGGTCCACTACCAGCCTCGTGGGGCTGTTTAAGGAAAATGCCTTTACATTCACACCCCCCGTGAGAGTTATCTCCACCTTCACTCCGTCCCCCTTGCGCGAAGCACTCACACATTTGAGGATTCCTTTTTTTGCCTGAACGGCACACTCTTTAAGGGGGAGGGACAACCTGGTTTTTTTAAGAGTGAGGGATACTATTCCCTTCCCCTTTTTCACACTGTCCAGTTCGAAGGGGGGAAGGGAGGTGAGATCGAGAACAACCCGGGAAAAGGCGCTGTTCGAAAAATAGCGTATCCTCATTATGCCGCTTCGGGCCTCTTTTTCCCCGGGCCTCTTCCCCTGGCGCAGCTTCCTGAGTTCCCTGTCAATTTCCCGTATCCGTTCACGCTGTTCCCCATTGATAAGAGTCGCTCTGGCGGGAGAGGGAAAAAGGAGGGGAGAGAGTGAAAAGACGATGAGAAGGGCGAAAAGGGACAGGACACTGCTCCTTGTGAAGGAATGGTGAAAAGGGTATGTCCTCTCGTCTTCGATGGGTATCACCGTTTCTTCTTCAGCTTCTCGAGCTTCCCCTTGAGGGAAGAGAGGAAATTGATAGCCTCGAGAGGGGTGATCTTTTCCGGATTCACCCCGTCAAGCTCGCTGATAAGCTTTTCAAGGTCTTCTGCACCCCGAAAAAGGGTCAACTGGAGGGCCCTTCCGTCGCCCTCGCCCGTTAAACCCTTTATTTTTGAATCATTATACTTTGTGTTCTCCAGATATTTCAAAATT
>CAZPLX010000324.1:0-1831 GCA_964587345.1 uncultured bacterium | reverse complement strand
GAAGGGAAGCCGCGAGAAGATCGGGCAAGAGAGTCGGCGTGGAGGGAGGAAAGCCCCTCTTTCCCTCCGGGACACCTGATGAAAAGGAAGAGAAGGAGTTTCCCAGGTATCTCGCGGAAGAATTCTCTATCCCCCTCGAAACGGCCCTGGTGATCTTTTCCCTCTATGGAATGGCGGGGGAAAAGGTGCTTCTTCATGCCGGTTCGGATCCCTTCCTCAGATCTCCCCTCTCCCTCCCCACGAAAGAGGTGCCCGCGCAGATCCTCTACGCTTTTGAAAAAGAAAAAGCTCACACCCTGGAAGATGTGGCTCTTAGGCGGATGCTTCTTGGAAAAACAGCTTCCAAGGGAAAAGAGGAGGGGAAACTGTTCCGCAAAATCCTCACGGGATATCTCGGACACACGAAAGAGGAATCTGATGAAATGATCAAAGAGTGGGAGGGAACCTTAAATAGGGATTACATGGTTAAATAAGAGTAAATCAGATCGATTTGAGAATCGTGTTGGCCAGATCCTCCGGCGAGAGCTTCATCTCCATGTACACATCTTCCGATCTGCCGGAACTCCCGTAGTGGGTCACTCCCCTCTTTACAAGCCTGCACCCTGAAATCCCCTCGGTAGCCAGGGCATCCCCAATTACATTTCCCACTCCCGTGTACACATTGTGATCTTCATAGGTTACTATGAGGCCTGTTGAGGCGGCGTCGGAAAGAGCAGCAATGTCAGGTTCTCCCGGTGTCGATAAATTGTAGACCTTGACGGTAACGCCTTTCTCCGCAAGGAGATCCCATGCTTTTAACGCCTTGTGAAGCATGGTCCCGTAAGTGATGATGGCCCCGGAGGATCCCTCCCTCACGAGATCCCCCCTCCCTGGCTGGAAGATATATTCACCCCCGAAGAAAGGAAGGCCCTTTTCAGACAAGATGACGGGAAGCTTGGACCTCCCCATCCCTACCAAGAAGTTACCCGGATGGGATGCGACGAAACGGATCACCCTGTCCGTCTGGTTGGGGTCTGCGGGGAGGATAACACGAAATCCGAATATGTTACGGAAAAGCCCCAGGTAGTCAACACACTGATGAGTCTTCCCATCCTCTCCCACGTCGAGTCCGAGGTGGGTGCAGACGAGCTTGAGGTTTGTCTCATTGATATCATTCAGGCGGTGCTGGTTGTAGGTCTCGCACACCCCGAACACTCCGAAATCAGCAAAAAAGGTCAAGACCCCCGTAGTCGAGAGCGCTCCCGCCATTACAGACGTGTGATGCTCCTGGATTCCCGACTCAAAAAAGTGTTGGGGGCATTTCTCCTTAAAACCCCCTGTTTTCACAGAACCCGCAAGGTCGCAGTCAAACACGGCAATCGGGGTCTTTTGCCCGCAGCGGTTAGTTTCCGCGAGATCATTCAGGGCCTTCCCAAAAGCGCTCCTGTTATCTGTGAGGGTATCCTTCTCATATTCTATGGGAGTTCCCGGATCAAGGGATACAGCTGGTATGGGCCTTTGAGGAGGGGTGTACGAGGAGTTCCCACCCTCTCTTCTGCTCCTGTACCTTTCAAGGGATTCGTCGAGGCCCAGCTCTTTCATAGCCTTTTTATAAAGATCGGAAGAGAGGGCTTTTCCGTGATACTCAAACTCATTTTCCATAAAGGAGACGCCCTTACCCATCACGGTGCGGGCGATAATCACTCTCGGGCCGCTTTCGTCGCTTACCGCTTCGTGAAGGGCCGAATAGATCTCCTCCACATCGTTTCCCTCTATTTCCCTGGCCTTCCACCCATCGGATTCATAGTTTTCCCTGATGTTCTGGGGCATCACATCGCCTATATTTCCTGAG
>CAZPLX010000323.1:0-1835 GCA_964587345.1 uncultured bacterium | reverse complement strand
TTCATCTATATCCTCAGAAGGAGACTCTGATGGGAGAAGTGATCCTCGATGTAAATGGACTCACCTTCAGGTACGGCGAATCTTCCCTTTTTGAGGGTATGTCTTTCACGATTAAAAAGGGAGATTTTGTGTTTCTCCTGGGAGAAAATGGATCGGGAAAGTCGACGCTCATGAAACTTCTCTCTGGAATACTCATCGGGCAATCGGGTCTGATTCTCCTCGAAGGGAGAGACCTCATCGGCATGAGAAGAAAGGAAGTTGCCCGGAAAATTTCTTTTGCAGGAGACGATATTCCCTACGATTTTCCTCTCACCGTGAGAGACTACGTCTCTCTCGGGATTTTTCCAAAAGTTGGGTTTTTCGGCTCCTTTTCTATGGATGAGGAGGAGAGTGTATCCTCTGTGATCAACATGCTAGGGCTTACTTCATTTTCCGAAAGGTATCTCCACGATCTTTCAGCTGGGGAGAAACAGAGAGCACTATTAGCCAGAGCGCTGGCTCAGGGGGGAGATGTCCTGATCTTTGACGAGCCTGCGGCTCATCTTGATCTGAAAAACAGCCTGAAAATATTTTCCATTCTCGAAAAAGAGGTGGCCCGGGGGAAAACAGTCATTGTTTCTTCCCATGATCCGAACCTGACGGGACGATTCAGCAGGAAGGTTCTTCTTCTGAAAGGGGGAAAAATAATCTCCTTCGGGGAGAGAGATAAGGTGCTGAGGGTGGCGCCGCTTAAAGAGGCTTTCGGAGTAAATGTCGATGTTGATATCAATCCCGGGACGGGAGCTCCTCGTGTGACGATTACGGAATAAAATCATGCTCTGGGAGGTAAAGGAAACCCTCTCTTCCTCATTATTTTTTAATGGGTGCAGTTATAGTATAATAGTACGCTATTCAACCCTGTGAGGAGAGCATGAAGAAATCGGAACTGGATTACATACGCAGGCTTCTCGAAGGTCAACTCAAGGAACTTCTTGATGAGGCCGGGAAAACACTGAACGAAATGACAGGAGAAACGAGCCAGTTTCCCGACCCAACAGACAGGGCTTTGCACGAATCAGACCGGAACTTTACTCTCCGGATCAGAGACCGGGAGAGGAAGTTGATCGGAAAAATCAAGGGTGTCCTTGACCGGATAGACGAGGGGACATATGGCAAATGTGAAGAGTGTGGTGGGAAGATATCCACGAAGCGTCTCATGGCAAGACCCGTGACCACTATGTGCTATGACTGTAAGGTTGAGTCTGAGGTGGTAGAGAGGGAATGAGCATCTGATCACGCACAGGGGAGGGCGGGATGCCCGAACTCAGGAAAGATCCCATCACTGGCCGATGGGTTATTATCTCGACAGAGAGAGCAAAAAGGCCTCACGATTTCGCGAAAGAAAAATCGAAAAGAGCGGGAGGGCTCTGCCCTCTCTGTGAGGGAAATGAGAGGATGACTCCTCCCGAAGTATTCGCGCTCAGGAAGGGCAAAGAAGGTGCGGATGCTTCCGGGTGGACACTTCGGGTGGTTCCTAACAAATTTCCTGCACTGATGATCGAGGGGGAGCTTGGAAAGGGTGCCGAGGGCCTTTACGACCACATGAACGGGATTGGGGCCCACGAAGTGATCATCGAGACTTCCGACCATGAAAAGGACATTTTCGATTACGAAGTTGAAGAGATGAGGAATGTGATTCTTGCCTACAGGGAGAGGATCCATGACCTTATGCGAGATACCCGTTTCAAATATGTCCTTATATTCAAAAACCATGGGAAAGACGCAGGTGCATCCCTTGAACACAGTCATTCACAGCTCATAGCCCTCCCCGTGGTGCCGAAGATTGTCGCGGAAGA
>CAZPLX010000322.1:0-1840 GCA_964587345.1 uncultured bacterium | reverse complement strand
AGATCTGTGGTGGGGACATATCTTTCCGGAAAGATATGTCCCCACCACAGATCTTTTCTCTCCCTTCTCAATGAGAGTCGTCACAATCTTCCTGCTCTTTTTACCGATCTCGAGGACGAAAAAATCGGCTCTTTTCCCTACCTCAAGAGTTCCGCAGAGATCATCGTAACCGATAATAGCCGCACCCCCTTTCGTGGCCCCTTCGATGACCCTCCCGTAGAACTCTTCGGAGCTGTATGAGCCGTGATATCCCTCAGCAAAGGAGCGCATCTCTTCGAACATATCGATGGTTCCACAACTTGCCCTGCTGTCAGTTCCTAATGCGAAGGGGTATCCTCCATCTACCACCACCTCCAGGGGAGGAAGCATCCCTGTGAGAAACCTGTTTGACCGTGTGCAGAATATGAAATGATATCCGTGAGTTACGAGCTTCCCGATCTCCTCCTCCGAGAGATAAGTTCCGTGAACAAGGGCAGAACCTTGAGGGAGAATTTCAGTAACACAGTCGGTGAGAGCCTCTTCGTATCCCGAAAATCCTCCGGTTACGAGGGCATAATTCCTGTACACCCGATCGCGGATCTCCCCTTCCCCCTTCCGGATAAAATCCATTTCATGGAGAGATTCTCCCAGATGGGTCTGCAGAGGAAGGGCCCACTTTTCGCTTATACCTCCCGCCCACCTCATCCCTTCCCTTGAACAGCTGTAAAAAGAGTGAGGGGAAATTCCCGGGCGGACCAATTCATCTCCCTTTCTGAAACAATCCAGTTCCTTTTCGAGGCCCTCTTCCCGCTCCTTAAGCACTTCTTCTGTCATTCCGATCAGTTCAAGGTAACTCCTCACTCTCACCCCGATTTCCTCATAAATGGGAAGATATCCGTACGATATATCCCCCACTGCGGTTATCCCGCTCATACGGCACTGGAGAGCCGACTCACCTACCTGTTCTGCCAGATCATCATCTGAAACAGATCTTCTCCACTCGATGACCTTCTGGAGCCATCCGACAAAATCTCCTGCCTCCACCCCTTCAAGGGGTGGGATGCAAAGATGAGTGTGAGCATTGATGAATCCGGGAAGGATGACCGATTCGGGAAAATCGACCTTTCTGGTGCGAGGAGGAGCATACCGGGAAAGCTGCCTATATTCTCCCGCTAAAATGATCTTTTCCCCTGATACAAGAAGACCTCCCGGAGAAAACATCTTTCCCCTGGAGGCCAGAAGATGGGAAGAAGAGAAAAGTGTAGTGTCAGCCATTCGCTACATTCAGGTTTTTAATCCGGTTATTCTCATCCACGTAGACAAGCCAGGGAACATGGACGCTCGCCTCACTCTCTTCGAAGACGGAGTAGGAACAGATGATCACCAGATCTCCTCTCTCGACAAGCCTGGCAGCAGCACCGTTCAGGCATATGTCACCTCCATTTCTCTTCCCCTTGATCACGTAGGTGGAAAAACGGCTACCGTTATCAATATCGTATATTTCCACCTGTTCATACTCCACCATGTGCGCTGCTTCCATGAGAGCTTCATCCACAGTAATGCTTCCCTCGTAGTTCAAATTCGCATCCGTGACAGTTGCCCTGTGAATTTTAGATTTCAACATGATTCGATTCACCTTCTCCCCCTCCCTAACACGATATTGTCGATGAGCCGCGTAGACCCCACATGAGCCGCCACTGCAATAACCGCACTTCCCCCGATTGTTCCAATTTCTTCAAGAGTTTCCCCGTCCAAAACCTCCACGTACTGGAGGCGGACTCCCCCTTCTCTCTCGATCCGCTTACGTACGGTGTCTCCTATCCTCTCGGAACTCCTCTCTCCCCTGTCGAAGAGAGCCTCT
>CAZPLX010000321.1:0-1945 GCA_964587345.1 uncultured bacterium | reverse complement strand
AATCTCCGTCAGGGGGGCCTCAACGGTATTCATGAGGCGAACGTGCACCCCTGGCATATCCGCTCCCTCGGCCACTTTTTTCGCCATTGCGGCGGTGTTCCCGTAGGCCGAAGCATAAATGATAGCTACTCGTTTCTTGTCCCCCTTTCTCTCGAGGATCGAAGCCTTTTCCCTGTACCAGTTCACATAGCTCCAGACATCTTCCCGCAGTACGGGCCCATGGGATGGGGCGATAATATCGATCTTCATATCCTTGATCTTGTCATAAGCCTTCAGAATGTAATCCTTGTAAGGGCGCATGATGGTGTTGTAGTAGTACTGGAAGGCTTGCACGGAAGACTTCCTTTCTTCTTCGCTCAATTCATCATTAAACACCTTATCAGTACAGAAGTGAGCGCCAAAAGCGTCGCAGGGAAAAAGGACCTCGTCCCCATCGTCATAGGTGAAGATCGTGTCGGGCCAGTGCAAAAAAGGTGCGAGGATGAATTTGAGCTTCTTTCCTCCGAGCTCTATCTCCTCTCCATCTTTAACGATCTGAAAATCGTATTCCCCATTCACGATATTGTCTACGAAACCTTTCGCCGCTTTGGAGAGATAGACCTTGATCCCCGGATTTACCTTCAAGAGATCGACAATCGCCCCCGAATGGTCCGGTTCGGAATGGTTGACTACCACAAAATCAAGTTTCTCGGGGGAAATATGTTCAGAGATCATATCGAGCCATTCCTTGTAAAAAGGACGCTTCACACAATCGATAAGTCCCGTCTTTTCCTCCCCCATTACAAGATAGGAGTTATAGGTGGTACCGTAATCGGTAGGGATAACGATATCAAAAACCGCGAGTTCGGCATCCTTGACACCGATCCAGAATACTCCCTCTTTCACCTGAACTGAACCCATAGGACTTTCCTCCCGGATCTTTCTCCCTTCTATTTTAGATTATTCTACTTTTTCAAACTCATCCTGTGTGGCCCCGCATAGAGGACACACCCAATCAGGAGGGAGTTTTTCGAATGGAGTCCCCGCCGGTACGCCATTATCAGGATCGCCTGCCTCAGGATCATACACATAATCGCAGAGAATACATCTGTACTTTGCCATCTTTCCCTCCTATCGGTTGATTTCTATTAGTTTATCACAGCACCCCGCAAGGAGTGCAGCTCCACTAACCCAGTAGCTCTATCATTATTAACGGGATACCACCCATGATACGTGTGTATCATACGATACAGGGTGGAAGGGATAGATTCTTCAGGCATTTTCACGGTGGGCAGGATCAATGATCCTTTCGATTATCTGGCGAACCCTCTCCACATCCTTCACCGCCTCGATGGTATAACGGACCTCTCCCCTGAACTTTCCCGTGGGAAACTTTCTCATGTAGAAGGGACTGCCCGTCGCCCTCTCGGATAGGAAGCGTATGGTCCCGGGACTGTTCTTCCCCCCTTGGTGAATCACGTCGAGCCCGGCAATCCTGTCCAGAAAAATTTCAAAATCCTTGTGGATTACCCTCCCCCTTCTGATAATGATCCGCCTGTCTGTGATCACGTAGCGCACACTCTTTGCCTCGAGATAATAGAGGAGATAGTGACCGAAAGCGAAAAATAAGGTGAGAGCGATAAAGGGAAGCCCGCAAAGAAGAAGGATCAACCGCGTCCCACCGGGTAGCGATGGATGAAGGGGAACAACAGAAATAAAGTATTCAAGGAGAATAGTCATCAGGAAGAGAGGGATTCCGGGAACTGACATGACCCATCCCTTCCTGGCGTAGAGCCCCCTCAATGGCCTTGTTTCGAGGTATACCTCTTCATTCGGCAGAAGTTCGGGCATCGGTCCCGCCTCCATTCCCTACAGGATACAAAAAAAGCCCGCAAAGGCGGGCGTTGCTATCATGGTCGGGATGACTGGATTTGAACCAGCGACCCCCTGGTCCCGAACCAGGTGC
>CAZPLX010000320.1:0-1945 GCA_964587345.1 uncultured bacterium | reverse complement strand
CCAGGAGAAGCTGCCCTTCCTCTACATTTTCATTCAAGGAGACGCACATCTCCCTGATCACTCCTGAAACGGGAGATTTGACCGCATTTTCCGTCTTCATCACTTCGATGTTCATCACCTCCTCCCCGGTCTTGACGAAATCCCCCGGGTGGAGCTGCCTCGTCTTCGAACCGATCCTCCAAACCGTCCCTTTCACGGGACACGAAATCTCACCGGGTATCGCAGGGCTCGCTTTCCTCACGACCTTCTGCGGCCGTGCATCGGGCATTATCACCTCGAAGACATGCATAATGTTATCCACCGAAAGAACAACGTTCTTAATTCCCTTCACCCCTTCTCCCACTGACATGAGCTCAATTACGTGTGGCTTCCCCTCGATAGAAAATTGGACCCTGTCTCCCGGTTCCTTTAACCCGTAGAACCAGACATTCGTAGGGAGGAGAACGGTGTTCCCGTAAGTGTCCCGGAAAGTAATCAGGTCGAGAGTCGCCTTTGGATGCATGAGGTAGAGGATAAACTCTTCCTCTGTAGGAGGACGATCGATGTTCCTTCCGCACACAGATCTCGCTTCTTCGAGATTTTCCTGAGGAAGAAAGTCGAGGGGCGATGCTTCTATCCTTTCCCGGCCTACGATTTCTTCATATCCCCCCCCGAACACGCTCCTGTAGACCCATTCTTCAGGCCATCCAAAGGGAAGGGGTCCATATTTCCCGAGGAGGAGGTTTTTCAGATCATCCGTCGCGCTCCTGTACATATGGAGGAGTGTTTCCCGATCTTCCTCCCCCAGCGAATCAAAATCCTCACCTCCCTCAAAATAGCGCGTTAGGGAGGTGAATAGCCTCTCAATTCCCTGCTCCCCTTCCTCCTTGTAAAAGCGCTGTATCATTCCCGCCCAGGTTGTCCACGTTATTTGAGATCCGGGAGTCACGTCGAAATATTTGATAATTCTGTTCCCGAAGGACATTCCCCTCAAGATAGCCGGCATGAGATCGAGAAAATTCCCTTTTTCCGCCTGTTCGAAGGAACTGGGGAAGGCGCCTCCCGGCATGCGGTGCTTCTTTACATCGTAGGAAAAACCCTTGAAGGGGGATTCGAAATGGTCGTAGTTTCTCATGAAAGATCGGATAATGTCCGATGTTTCGTCAGCCCCGTCAACATTGAGGACTACATCGAACCCGAGTTCCTTGAGAAAGGATGCGAGAGGCCTCACCGGGGGATGTCCGTAGAATCTCGAAAAGGCATCGTCCGTAACGTCGAAAAGGATAGCTCCAGCCCGGGCCGCTTCGGCAATCGCGGGAATTGCGAGGGCATCTGTTGAGTGGCGGTGATACTGAATCACAAGGTCCGGATAGGCATCAAGTATGGTCGAAATGAGGCGGTATATCCTCCCGGGAGACCCCACTCCCGCCATATCCTTGATACAAAGGATGATGGAATCTATCCCTCCGGTGAGATCGATGATATCTCTCACCACAGAGAGGTAGTAATCGTCCGTGCACTCCTGTGATTCCGTGAAGGAAATAGCGGGCTCGAATATTTTTCCTTCCTGAAGAACAATTTTCGCGATGGGCGCCATATTCGGAACATAATTTAAAAAATCGAAGCAGCGCCACACGTCTATATACGGAATGAAGGATTTCACGGCGAGTTCGATCACGTTTCTCGGATACATCCTGTATCCCCATACGTTCGTCGCCCTGATGAGAGTCTGTGTGAGCACATCGGGCATGATCCTGGTCCACTCCTTCACCTCCTCGAAAGGACTGAGTTTGTTATTCATCAGATCCTGGTGAAAACGAGCTCCCCCGTGGAGTTCCACAGAAAAATATCCTGTACGGTTATAGAGTGGGCCCAGTTTTTTGAGATCGTTGAGGGTTATCCTGTTCTTATAATCCGATTGTCCCGTGTCCCTGGGTCCCGTACTCGTAAAATAGATTTTCTTGTT
>CAZPLX010000319.1:0-1959 GCA_964587345.1 uncultured bacterium | reverse complement strand
CCGCCTCTGCGAGGCCAAACCCCATCTTCCCGGAAGCCCTGTGCGTGATCTCCCTACCAGGATCGAGTGGTTCCGCCGTGGGGCCCGCTGTGATGAGAACTCTCTTCCCCGCAAGGAATGGTGGGGAGAGGCGGCACAAAACCGCCTCGACGATCTTATCCACTTTCGCGAGCCTCCCGTATCCCACATCCCCGCAGGCAAGTTCTCCAAACTCCGGATCAACGATTGCCACACCTCTCTTCTTGAGAATCTCCAGGTTTTCCACTACTGCCATGTTCCGGTACATCTGCTCATTCATGGCCGGGGCGAGGAGAACGGGAGCCTCTGTTGCCAGGAAAATAGTGGAAAGCATATCGTCTGCGATGCCGTGAGTAATTTTTCCTATGCAGTTAGCTGTTGCAGGAGCAATGAGCATGAGATCCGCCTTCTTCGCAAGTGAAATGTGACCTATCTCAGATTCATGAATCAGGTTGAAAAGCTCAGTGATAACGGGGTTTTGAGATAGTGTCTGGAGGGTGAGGGGAGTGATGAACTCCGTGGCCGCATTCGTCATGATAACGTTTACTGAGGCCCCCTCTTTTGTGAGCCCCCGGATGATATCACATGCCCGGTAGGCAGAAATTCCCCCCGTCACTCCAAGAATAATTGATTTTCCCTGACACCACCTCATCTTTTCTCCTCACCTGAAAAAAGGGTTGTATTTCTTTTCGGCACCAACCGTGGTCCCCGGGCCGTGTCCGGGGAGAACAACGGTTTCCTCATCGAGGGGAAAGACTTTTTTCACTACCGAATCGATGAGTTGCGGATAGGAACCACCCGGAAGATCGGTCCTCCCTATCGACCCCGCAAATAACAGGTCTCCTGCAAAGAGTATATCACCTGAGAGAAAACATACTCCCCCCTGTGTATGACCGGGGGTGTGGATCACTTCGATATCAAATCCGCAAAGAGAAAGGAGGTCCCCGTCAGCCAGGAGGCGATCGGGTTCCGGCTGATCGACTGCGGGATACCCGAGAATCTGTCCCTGCCTTGATGCGTTCATGTACATATCTTTATCAAGACTGTGAATCGCAATTGTGCAGTCAGTCCTCTTTTTGATCTCCATGCACCCGATTACATGGTCAAGATGACCATGGGTCAGCAGAATCGTGTCAACCACAAGAGCGTGGAGATCTGCTCTCTCTAAAATCTTGTCAGGGTCATCTCCCGGATCAATGATGACACACTCCCCTCTCTCTTTCCTCCCGAAGATATAGCTGTTCTCAAAAAAGGGGCTCACCTCGAGGCATTCCACCACTACCCCACTGTCACGACTTAACAGCATACTCACCCTCCGCAATCTAAAAGGGGTATTTAAGCGTGGAAAAGGAGAGGATTCCCCCACCCATTCCTTGCAATACCCTCACCCGTTTTTATACCATATAGATCAGATAAGAAGGAGGAATATCGTGAATATGAAGCGGCGGGAAGAGCAGAAAAACCCTGCGCCCACAGTCGACGTAATCATCCATTCCGATGATGGGGTGCTTCTGATAAAAAGGAAGAACCCTCCTCCCGGATGGGCCATTCCGGGTGGGTTTATCGATGCCGGTGAAACGGCAGAGTCAGCTGCGATAAGGGAGATGAAGGAAGAAACGGGTCTCGACGTGGTCCTCACAGACCTCCTCGGGGTCTACTCAGAGCCCGGTCGGGATCCCAGACTCTACACGATTTCAATCGTTTTTACTGGTGAGGGAACGGGACAACTCCTGGCTGGAGACGATGCGAAGGAAGCATGCTTCTTCGGTGAGGAATCCCTTCCGGTGGAGATTGCCTTCGACCACAGGAAAATCCTTTCCGATTATTTCCAATATTTAAAAACAGGGATCAAACCAAATCCGATCACACCTTAGAAGACAGTTCCAGTAGATCAAATCCGAAGCACGAAATACGAAATCCTAAACAAATCCGAATGACCAA
>CAZPLX010000318.1:0-1972 GCA_964587345.1 uncultured bacterium | reverse complement strand
CGAAAGCTTCCTCGACGCTCATGGGCTGCCCCGTGAGAATTGTGTCGGCGGAGAAGAGGAGGCCACTTCTCTGGCCGAGCCTCGATTTTTCCGCCATGAGGCGGACCAGGCGCTGGGTGCCCCCGAAACCGGGGATGAGGTTGATGTAGGTTTCCGGCTGGCCAAGGTAGATACGCTTAACCCGTGGGGAGACCACGTAGTGAGCGGCGGCCACGAGTTCTGTGCCTCCGCCAAGAGCCAGTCCATTCAGGTTAATCACTACAGGTATTTTAAAGCTCTCGATGGTGCTCATCGTCTCCTGTGCGAGGGAGGAGAGTTCCGTTATCTGCTCATCGTCCAGCACAGAGAGTTCGTCGCTGTTCTGGCCGGGGACAAAGGCCCGTGTTCCCTCGGCGGTCAGGACGACGGCCCTGACGTCATCTTCTTTGCGAATGCGGGTGAAGAGAAAACGGAGCTGTTTGACCGCGTCTCCGCGAAACCAGTGAAGATCCGTGTTGCGAAGGGTATTGCTTCTCTTCGGACGATTGATCTTGAACTCCACCGTCGCGATTGAGCGCCCCTTCTCCAGGGGGTGGATCACCAATCTCATGAGGGAGAGTTCCTCGATGATCCGCGTCCCTCCCGCCAGGAGGAGATCACGCTCGGAGCGGACATGGTCGAGGTTCGTCACCATCCGGTACGCGGTGGAGCCAGGGGCCTGCCCCTTCTTCTGATCGCCGAATCCATTCGGTATCTGCTCCCCGTCGAGAATCCGGTCAGGGCCGTGAAGAGGGTAGATGCCCTGGTCGATCTTGTCCCTGAAGGCATGGGCCTCGTGAGGCTCATACATGTGTGACCCCGTAATCTTTACAATCTTTTCCCTGGCCGTCTTCCCCTTGCCGGACCCTTCCGGGTTGGCAGGTACGATGATTGTGCGCTGAAGCATCCATCCCTGGGCGAGTTGGTAGGTCAATGTATTCTGAGAGGTCGTATCTCCGTACACCACGCGGCCGGTCTGGTCCTTTAAAAGGGCGATGTTGAGGGCCAGATGGTCCCTTCGGCCGCTGTCCCAGATGGCGTCCCAGAGGCCTTTACTGTCTGTGTTGTAAGGGGCCAGGGCGTTCTTCACGACACTCACGGTCTCTGTAACGTGGCGGTTCTGAGCGTCTTTTCCCGGCCAGCTCTCGTGGGCCTCCCTTTCGGGAGAGAAGCGGCCTTCGTCCACATCGGGCATGTGGTCGGGCCAGAGGAGTTTTTTCTTCCCCTCTCCTTCACGGAGAGCCTCCACATTCTGAATCCTCGCTTTTCCGAAGCGGTGGGCTACGCTCTCCTGCCTTAGGATCCATCCCTGCTGTTTTTGGGTTTCGCACAGAACGGTTACCCGGGCACCAAGGCGGGAGGCCTCTTCGATGGCCCCGATAGCCATGGCATCCCTTCCGTTCCCTTCGTCGTCGGCACCGTAGTGGACCAACACGTTTTCACCCATCCTGATGTCCGCCCCCTCTCTCCCGAGAGCTTCTTTGGGGGAAAGGGCGGCATCGTAGCCGTTAAATGTTCCGTAGAGACCGAAGGCACCCGAGTACCATGCGATGCGGCTCCCCTGGGGACTGGGACGGAGAAGGCGGAAGTCCACTGCCTGAAGGGGCCGTCCGGCATGCTCCATGATTTTCGTAGGCCTGTACTTCAGGGGGATCGATTCCGCGAGGCGGGCAACAGCCAATTGCCACTTTTCCAGATCTTCCAGGTCACCCGTGGGGGCCGGGCGGAGGGCTTCAGGGTGCTCCTCACGGAGGATGAAAAAGAGGTCTGCATGGGGGTGTTTTTCCCGCACGAGGTCCCCGACCTCTTTATTTCGTACATAGGTGAGGATAGGAATCCCGAGAGGCGTTGCCATGTCGATGGCGAGAGATACGGTGTGGCCGCGTCCGCCGTCGGCAAGCAGAACATCATCGGACGTGAGGTCGATCTTGCCCGGGGACGCGAGGGCGTGGTC
>CAZPLX010000317.1:0-1973 GCA_964587345.1 uncultured bacterium | reverse complement strand
TCCATAACTGGCGCACACGGGAGTCTCACTCCCGCCCCGCCCCGCCTCTCCTCATATCGGCTCGTAAGGCTCATGACCGTCCTCCTTGAATTTCCTGCAGGCGGTCTCCGCCCGCGTGGACACCGTGTCGAGACGGGACGTCACCTTCCGAACTTTTGAGACGAACATGTTGAAGGGTATGAGGGCAACAATCGCCACGGAAAGACCTGCCGCAGTTGTGATTAATGCCTGTGCAATCCCCCCGGTAACTGCTCTCGGGTTTTCTATCCCTGCCCGCCCGAGCATATCAAAGGACTCGATGATACCCAGCACTGTCCCGAGTATCCCGAGAAGTGGAGCCAGTGTGATAATTGTGTCCAGTACGGTCATGCCCCGCTTCATTCTTTCGATTTCCTCCATTGCCGCTATCTCTATGCTCTCCTTGATGCCAAACTCTCTCTTTCTCAATCCCTCCTTCAAAACCCTGGCGGCTGCATCCTCCACACCATTGGACGCTTCGAGGGCTTCATCGAACCTTCCCTGCTCAGTGAGGTGAAGAATCTTTTCCACACTATGGCCATTATCCCCTCTTTCCTCTCTGATCCAGAAGATCAGCCGCTCGATGATAACAGTCAAAGAGAGGAAGGAACATATGAGAAGAGGCCACATGAGGGGGCCTCCCTTGTAAAATAGCGCCACCATCTTTTTCTCCCCGGGGCGTTACCTCTCCCCTATATTTCCAGTGTAATCCCCATGTACCCGGACCGCCCAAGGGTTCCGAAGCCCTTTACCTCCTCGAACTTTTTATCGAAGACGTTCTGGAGGCGTCCGGTCAATTTCACATGGTTCCCCACCCTGTACGATCCTGAGAGGTTCCAGAGAGGGTATCCTCCCATGACAACCCTGCGTGATACGAAGGTCACGGGATCAAAGGTCATGTCGAACCGCTTCCCCGTATACGTCCCCTCGACGGAGAGTTCTCCTCCCCCAAAAGGATGTATGTCCGCACCCAGCAGAAAGCGGTTTCGTGCCCTTCTTACGAGTTGCTCTTTCCTGTTCTCGTCCCTGGAATCTCCGTAGGTGTATTCGAAACGAACCGCTAAAGGATCGATGATCCTGTAGCGCAGACTCACCTCCACTCCTTCTGTCCTCACCCTTCCAAGGTTCAGATATTTCCCAAATGGTGCAACGGGGATGCTCGTAAAATCAATGAGATTATCAAAATCGTTCCTGAAGAAAGTGACCTCCCCCTCGAACTTCCCTCTATCAGCTGTCTGTGTAACCCCTATATCCCACCCCTTGCTCCGCTCAGGTGCAAGATTTACGTTCCCGAAACTCGAGAAGAGCTGGAAAAGAGAGGGGGCTTTGAACCCTGTACCAAAGGAACCCCTGAAGCGGGTTCCCTGATGGGGAAGAAAATAGGATACGGCAACTCGATATGTCCCTTCCGTCCCGAAACGGCTGTGATGATCAAAGCGGCCTCCAAGTGTAACGAATATCCTCCGGGGAAGCCTGATCTGTCCCTGGACGTAATATCCCTCTGTCCTCGCCGACATCTCGGGAAAGTTACTCGTTACGGAAAAGGATCCGTCGTCTGAGAAAAATGCCGACCGACCCTTTTCTTCCTCTCCCTCGATTCCCATTGTAACAGCGCTTCCGTTCCCCAAATAAAGGTTCGCCCTGTACTCTGCTTTCATGAGGTGCCCTCGAAAAGATCCCCTGGTAATGTCGACAACATGAAGGGGATCTGCTTCATCGGACTCGCTCCTGTCGGTGGACGAAAAGGAGAGGGATCCGATCTGCTCCAAGGCCCCATCAAAAAGAGCAACCCTCCCCTCACCCGAAAGAGAGTATTGCTCCGTTTTCTGTGTATGGTTCGGATCGTCTCCCCCGGCACCCCCAAAATCATCTATGTCCGCATCTGCCGATGAGTAGCGGGAGACGAAGTGAAAAGAAAACGTGTCCCCCGGACGAATATCCACCTTCCCAGAAAA
>CAZPLX010000316.1:0-1975 GCA_964587345.1 uncultured bacterium | reverse complement strand
CGGACACCGTCCATTCTCAAGAGCAGGGCTCCCTCGCCTCTCACAGCCTCTGAGATGAGGAATGATTTTGCCCTGGGGTGGTAGAGGCAGGTGGGGTGGAACTGGACAAACTCCATGTTCGAAACTGCTGTCCCCGCCCTGTAGGCGATTGCTACTCCGTCCCCCGAGGCGATGTCGGGGTTGCTCGAATAGAGGTAGACCTTACCCGAGCCTCCCGTGGCCAAAAGGGTGGCGTCGGCAATGAAGGTGTGGATCCTGGATGTCCCGTTCTCGAGAACATATGCCCCGATGCACTCGTCCGCCTTGTACCTCTCGAAGGACTGGAGCCGGTTCAGGGTGATGAGATTGATGGCCGTGTAATTTTCAAATATCTCGATGTTCGGGTGTTCCCTCACCTTGAGGACGAGGGCCCGCTCCACTTCTCCTCCCGTCAGGTCAGCGGCATGAAAGATTCTTCTGTGGGAATGGCCTCCTTCCCGTCCCAGATCGAAATCGCTGGCGGGGGTGCCCTTTTTCTTTGTGAACTCTACTCCCCATGAGAGGAGTTCTTTTATCCTGTCGGGACCGTCTTTTACCACCGTTTCCACCACATCTTTGTGGCAGAGGCCCGCCCCCGCTACGAGGGTATCCTGGATATGATTCTCGAAACTGTCCTTCTCGTCCCAGACTGTGGCGATTCCCCCCTGGGCGACGTTGGTGCTCGACTCGGTGATTGCCCTCTTCGTGATGATGTGGACCGTCCCCTTTTCCGCGGCACGAAGGGCAAAGCTTAAGCCCGCTACTCCGCTCCCGATTACGAGAACGGATGACCTATATTCCATCGCTAAATTCCCCCTTGAAGATCTCTGCCGAGTTGACAGAGTCGATTTTTGATTATTAGATAGTAAAACCATGTCCAGGTTCTTACAAGTAATATTCACCTCTTTATTTTTCATCCTCTTATTCCCCCATCCTGTTTTTTCCGACATCTACATGTACGTTGACGGGAAGGGAAATATCACCTACTCGGACACTCCCAAAACTCCTGAATACCGTCTTTACATGAAGACGGATGACGGAGCAAAGGGGATTGATGAGCGTCCCTACGGAATAGAATGGATTGGAAAATATGCGGAAACCGAGGCACGTGCCAGAGGAGTGGAGCCCGCACTTGTCCGGGCCATTATGGAAGTTGAGTCGAACTACGATCATGAAGCGGTATCGAAAAAAGGTGCAAGGGGGATCATGCAGCTTCTTCCCTCCTCTTTCCCGGGAACGAAAAGGGTTGATTTCATGGACCCTTTAAAAAACATCGAGTTCGGAATTGCCTACCTGAAAAAACTCGTTGCGAAGTATAATGGAGATTATACTCTCGTGCTGGCCGCCTACAACGCCGGGGAGGGTTCCGTGAAGAAATACGGAGGTGTTCCTCCTTACCCGGAGACCCGCCGATACATACGCAAGGTCCTCACCCTTTACAGGAAGTTCAGGGAGACGAAATGAGCGAAGTGAAGAAGCTGAACGCCGCGAATACAATTTCCCTCTTCCGGATAGTCATCGTTCCCGTGGTTGTGATCCTCCTCATCGAACCGGGGGAAAAGTCAAGCATCGCCGCGGGGGCCCTCTTTCTCATCGCTTCCATCACGGACACGATCGATGGATTTGTCGCACGGAGGTGGGAGATGGTCACGGACCTTGGGAAGCTTCTCGATCCTCTGGCAGACAAGCTCCTCATCTCCGCCGCGCTGATCATGCTCATCCCGACGGGAAGGATTCCCGCCTGGATTGTTACGATTATCGTGGCGAGAGAGATAGGGGTTACCGCCCTGCGGGGGATGGCGACGAAAGAGGGAATCGTAATAGCCGCATCCTCCCTCGGAAAGGTGAAGACGACCCTGCAGGTAGCCGGGACCTTTGCTCTTATCCTCCACTACACATTTTTCGGAATCAATTTCCACGTTGCGGGCATGCTTCTCATCATTCCCGCCCTTATTCT
>CAZPLX010000315.1:0-1988 GCA_964587345.1 uncultured bacterium | reverse complement strand
GATCATCGGGGTAGTGGGTACGGGGATTGGACTGCTTCTCGGGTATGGCGGATGTCTGCTTCTTGATCGATACCAGTTCATTCACCTTCCGAGCGACGTCTACTACATATCCACACTCCCCGTGGATATGGACCCCCTTACGTTTCTCGTGATCGGATTGGTGTCAGTTGCCATCTGTTACCTCGCCACTCTTTATCCTGCCTACCAGGCATCAAAAATTGATCCCGCGGAGGCGCTCCGATATGAATAATGGGCCTCTCCTTCAGGTCAAATATCTTGAACGATCATTCAAGAAGGGGAGAGAGGATTACCACGTTCTCAAGGGAATATCTTTTTCTATGGAGAGAGGCGATACCCTTGGGGTGATAGGCGTATCGGGGGCGGGGAAAACGACCCTTCTTCAGATCCTTGGGACTCTTGACCGGCCTACGAAAGGAAAGATCTCTTTTGACGGAGTTGATCTCTTTTCCCTTAAAGATGAGGAAGTTGCCCGGTTCAGGAGAAAAAATATCGGTTTTATATTTCAATCATACAACCTTCTCCCTGAATTCAGCGCGGTTGAAAACCTGATGTTACCCTTTATGATTAATGGAGAATCAGCTGATAAAGCTAAAGATAAAGGAATCTCATTAATGGAAAAAGTGGGTTTGAAAGAGAGGATAAACCACAGAGTAGGGGAACTCTCAGGAGGGGAACAGCAGAGGATCGCAATTGCGAGAGCGATCGCCCTCGAGCCCCCCCTCATCCTCGCGGATGAGCCAACGGGAAATCTCGACAGAACTACTGGAGACAGGATCATCAACCTTCTCATGGAATTGGTGGAGGTATACAGCTCCACCATGATCCTCGTCACTCACGATGAGAAGATCGTTTCTTCCTTCGCGTCACGGATCCGCATAGACGACGGCAGGATAGTGGAGGAGTTCTAGATCGTGAGGAGACGGGAGAGATTAATATTTCTAAACCTGGCAATTCTATTTTTAATCTCCATTACTACAAGTCAAATCATTTTTCCCCAGTTCATCACCATTACAGTCATAAAGGTCAAAGGGAACAGGACAATCAAGGACAGGACCCTCAAGGGGATGATCACGGTGAAGAAGGGGGAGGAACTCGATTATATCCGGGTCAGGGAAGATATCAAAAAGATTTTCAAATCTGGATATTTTTCAGACGTGAAGGTAGATGCCCATTTTTCTGCAAAGGGGGTCGACCTTACTTACATCGTGAAAGAAAAACCGGTTGTCTTCCGGGTATCTATCAAAGGAAACGATGCAGTAGGGAAGGAAGAACTCGAGAAAAGTCTTGCCATCAAAAGTAACGATTTCTTCTCGGAAGAGAAGGTTCAGGAGAGCGTGAGGAAGCTTATCACCATTTACAACAACAACAGTTATTTTGACGTGAAAGTGATTCCCAAGTTGACTGAAAGAGGGAAAAACAGGATAGAGGTAACCTTCGAGATCAAGGAGGGAGAGAAGAGAAAAATTGACTCCATCAATTTTGTGGGGAACAATTTCTTCACTGGAAAAGAGCTGAAGAAAATGATGACCACGAAAGAGAAGAGCTTTTTCTCCTGGCTTACGGGGTCGGGTTCATTTAAAAAGGATGTCTTCGATCAGGACATGACTCTTATAGAGGTGAGGTACCTTGATAATGGATTTCTCGATGTGAAGGTTGAAAAACCTGTACTTAAGAAATCGGGAGAAGGGGTAAGGCTTACAATAAGAATATTTGAGGGTGTCCAGTACCGGGTGGGGAAAGTGCGTGTTGCAGGGAAGCTTCCCGAAAGCCTAAAAAATGTTGAAATGTCCTTTGAGACAAAATCATTCCTCGTATTCAGCCGGGAAAAGATGGTGAAGGACATACTCTCCCTCACCAAAAAACTTCAGGATCTTGGATATGCCGACGCGTCCATCAACCCGAGATATATAAAGCAGGAAAAATATCCTGTTGTGGATATCGACTTTGCTGTGCCCACGGGCACGAAA
>CAZPLX010000314.1:0-1991 GCA_964587345.1 uncultured bacterium | reverse complement strand
GAGATTGGTAAGGCGCTTCACATCTCAATCGGCAACGAGATGCGCGCGTGTACTGCATATCTCAAATTTGACAAGAACACCAACGATGACAGTGGAAGTCTGGCTCATATGAACCTGGCGCTGGATGAGATGGGTCACCTGGAAAAGCTGGCGAATCCGCTTTATTCCATGCTCGAGGGGAAACCGTGGGTTCTCCCCCCTTCCGAAGAGGCATCACACGCAGTGGTCGAAACGTCTGATCCCGAGGTGGATGTACTAAATGTGGACATAGAAACCCTGGACGATCAAAAAGCCCTCCAGGTGGCGCTCGAATACGAGATTCTCGCACACAAGTTCTATATGAGCCAGTCAAGGAGAAGTGATGAGGAGGAGCTGAAAAATCTCTTTCTTTCCCTTGCGGCGGAGGAAGAAAACCATATTAAAATAGTTCAGGCGGAGATCGATTCCATCGCCGAAAACGGATTCTGGTTCGATTACCAGGAATTTTCAGTGGAAATGGAGAGGTAGTTTCCTGTAAGGAGAGAGTATCAATGTTCAACATCGAAAAGATCATCGGGAGTCTGCAAAAGGAAATTAATGAGATCGATTACGAACTCAAAGTAGATCTCCCTAAAGAGATAGGAGAGGCGATCGCACAGGGAGACCTCTCCGAGAATGCAGAATATGAGTCCGCAAAGGAGAGGCAGTCTACTCTCATGGGGCGGATGGGACAACTCCAGTCGAGAATCGATGAACTTTCTTCCATAGACATGGGAGATATTCCCCGTGACAGGGTGAGCATCGGTTCCACAGTCACTGTAACGGAACTGATTTCGGGAGAAAAGAGACGATTCATCATCGTTCCCCATGAGGCGATGGACGGAAACCCCGAATATATCTCGGCAAAATCGCCAATCGCGAGAAATCTTATAGGATCCTATCCTGGAGATGAGGTCTTCGTAAAGATCCCGAAGGGCGAGTGTGAATACAGGATTGAAAAAGTGGTCACCTATTTTGGAGACACAGTCGAATAATCAACGTTCTTTCCCTTGAAAGCGCTATTCCCGGGGACTCTTTCGAGAGGTTTCTCCGGGTTAATATTATGAAAAGGATACGGGAAATATTCCGGAAATATTTTCTTGCAGGGCTTTTTTCCGTGATCCCCATCGCCCTGTCAGTCTTTATTGTCATCTGGTTCTTCAACAAAGTGGATGTTCTCTTCACGCCCCTCGTGAATAGGATATTGAGTGTATTTCTTCCCGGAACGGTGAAGCACATACCGGGAATGGGTTTTATTCTGGGTATCCTCATCATCCTTCTCTTTGGGTTTTTCAGCAAAACTTTTCTCGTACGAAAGCTCCTTGCTCTCGTGGAGCTGGTTTTAAAAAAGATCCCCATAGCAAAGTCGATATACTCAACAATCAAAACACTCACCGAGGCTTTTTCACCTGAAAACAGATCGGCATTTAAAGAGGTAGTGCTGGTGAGATATCCGAGAGATGAGAGTTTTGTTCTCGGTTTTGTCACTAAAAGGACTCTCTGCAATAACCAGGAACTCGACGCAGTGTACATCCCTACGAACAATTTATACCTCGGGGAAGTCCTCTTTTTCCGGCCCGAAGACATGATACAGACCTCTCTCTCCGTGGAGGAAGGAATCCGAATCGTTGCCTCCGGGGGGATGGGTGCTCCCGATTTCATCGGGAAAGAGAGTGGGGAAGTGGAAGCGGCGAAAGGAGAAGAAAAATCAGGAGAAGTGGAGCCCTGATGGATTGAGTGTTGACAAAAAGGATCGGAACCTCATATAGTAGGATTTGTCGATCGTAGAAAAGAGAAAAGAAGATAAGAATATGTCACCGACGCCACACATAATATGCAGCCTCGCGCTACTACTACATCTATGCCTAAGGAGGGTGGAACCCGCGGTGGCCTGATGCATGAAAACATTGATCTCAAGAGCCGCGGGGCCACCTTTCCCCCGCGGCTTTTTTTATATGGCCGCGGGGACTTTC
>CAZPLX010000313.1:0-2004 GCA_964587345.1 uncultured bacterium | reverse complement strand
GCCAGCGCCGCGCTCAGCGGGACACCGTGGATAATCAGATCGACGATCTCGCGGTGCGGCTGGAAGAGGAGTTCGCCGAGCGCGAGGGCGCCGGCATCGCCGGTCGCGAACTGGATGCCGCCGTGAGCGGTGAAGGCTGGTTCGCGGTGCAGGCGCGCGACGGCAGCGAGGCCTACACTCGCCGCGGTGACTTTCGGGTCGAAGCGGCTTTTTGTTATTCATAAAGGAAATATATACTTACGATAGAGGAGGGAAGAAAAATGGCTGAAAGAATTTTCGTATTTGACACCACACTCAGGGATGGGGAGCAGGTCCCGGGGGCCAAGCTTTCAAAGGATCAGAAACTCGAGATTGCGAAACAGCTCGCGAACCTCGGCGTTGATGTGATCGAGGGAGGGTTTCCCATATCTTCACCGGGGGATTTTGAATCGGTGAAGGCAGTGGCAAATGAAGTGAAAGGGCCGGTCATCGCGGCGCTTTGCAGAATTATAAAGAAAGATATCGAAGTTGCCTGGGATGCGATCAAGGGGTCTGAAAGACCAAGGATTCACACCTTTG
This sequence comes from uncultured bacterium, assembly GCA_964587345.1. Classification (GTDB taxonomy): domain Bacteria; phylum Desulfobacterota; class Deferrimicrobia; order J040; family J040; genus CAZPLX01. The sequence goes on along the minus strand of CAZPLX010000313.1, from coordinate 1,446 downwards.
TGGGGACATCTGACATCCACATTGAAAAAAAACTCCGTTCTGACAGGGAAAAGATTCTTGAAAGAGCCGTAGAGGCGGTAAAATTCGCGAAATCTCTCTGTCCGGATGTAGAATTTTCCACCGAAGACGCGTCGCGGACCGATTTTGAATACCTCTGCAGAACGATAGAGGCGGTAATCAAGGCAGGGGCAACGACGATCAATGTTCCCGATACGGTAGGGTACGCAATACCGGAGGAATTTGGGGAGAGGATCAGGAGGCTTAAAGAGAAGGTTCCCGCATTTGATCACGCAGTCCTCTCGGTACACTGCCACAACGATCTGGGCCTTGCGAGCGCAAACACCCTCGCGGCGATCAAAAACGGGGCACGTCAGGTGGAGATGACGGTGAATGGTGTGGGGGAAAGAGCAGGAAACTGTGCAATGGAGGAAGTCGTAATGGCCCTTCGCACGAGAAAAGACTTTATCGGGAATTTCGAAACCGCCATACGGTCAAAGGAGATTTACAAGACATCGAGGATGGTGAGTTCCCTCATGGGATTGGTGGTGCAGCCGAACAAGGCGATCGTGGGGAGCAACGCATTTGCCCACTCTTCGGGTATCCACCAGGACGGGATTCTGAAGGACAGGTCCACCTACGAGATCGTGAAACCGGAGGATGTGGGAGTCACCGCTCACGAATTCATCCTTACGGCCAGATCGGGGAGACACGCCCTCAGGGACCGGGTGAAGGAAATGGGCTACACGATGAAAGACGAACAGTTTGAAAGCTTTTTCGATCATTTTCTCGAACTTGCGGACAAGAAAAAGGAAGTGACCAATGAAGACATATCGATTCTCGTGGAGGAAGAGCTCTTCAAGGTTCCTGAGACCTACCGCCTGGAAGATGTGCAGATACTTTCCTCGTCACAGGGAACTCCCATGGCCTCTCTTAAAATGAAGTGCGGGGAGGAAACTGTAGAGGAAGCTGCTACGGGTAACGGGCCTGTCGATGCGGCATACAAGTGCGTGGAGAGGATCGTCAAGAGGAAGTTTCGTCTGGAATCTTTCCGCATGAATTCTGTGACGAGCGGAAAGGATGCGATCGGGGATGCCACCGTGAGGGTCAAGGCGAACGGGAACTCCTACCTGGGGAGGGCGACAAGTACCGATATCATCGTGGCGGCCATAAAGGCGTACGTGGGAGCGATCAACAAGGCGATCTACTTCGAGAAGAAGGAGAAAAAAGGGGGAAAGAAGGGGACGAAGAAGACGGCATAACGACGTCAGAGGTCCGACGTCCTATGTCCGACGGGAAACGGGAAAGGTTGTTATTCAGAATTCTGAATTCTGAATTCGGAATTAAACCAGATAACCAAATAATAATGGCTGTTCAAAGTTCAACGTTCCGAGTTCAAAGGGAAAACACGATCTGTTTCTTTGAACTTTGATCTTTGAACTCTGAACT
>CAZPLX010000312.1:0-2006 GCA_964587345.1 uncultured bacterium | reverse complement strand
AGAGAGCCGCGGGGCCTCGCGAATGAGACATATGCGAAAATACAGAACCGTGAAGGTGAGGGGAGAAAAGGCCGCAGAGATCGGATTCCGTTCTCGCTTATGATCACCATCTCCCCGGGCTCAACCTCCCTCACCAGCTCTCCTTCGATCAGGTCGAGGGCACACGACTCCGAGCTTATCACCCAGCCCCCTTTCACTTTTCCCAGAACCAGTGGCCGGAACCCATGAGGATCCCTCACACCGATAACCTTCTCGCTGGTGAGAAAAACAAGGGAGTAGGCACCTTTCACTTTCTCCAGGGCATCGACGATCCGGTTCTCGAGGAGATCTTCCCTGGAGCGGGCGATCAGGTGCATGATCACCTCCGTGTCCATGGAAGACTGGAATATGGACCCTTCCTGGTCCAGTTCTCCCCGGAGAATATGGGCATTCACGAGGTTTCCGTTGTGGGCAACAGCCAGAGAGCCTTTTCCAAAATCGACAACGAGGGGCTGAGCGTTCTTCAACTCAGAACTTCCCGTGGTGGAGTAGCGCACGTGGCCGATAGCCATGCTGCCGGGTAGCTTCTCCAGGGTTTCCTCGTCAAAAATATCCGCCACGAGGCCCATTTCCTTGTGGAAAAAGATGACCTCGCCGTCCGATGAGGCGATCCCCGCTGACTCCTGCCCCCGGTGCTGGAGGGCGTGAAGCCCCAGATAGGTAAGGTTCGAAGCTTCTTTGTGTCCGAATACCCCTATAATTCCGCACTCGTCTTTAAAATCGAAGGACATCACCGAGCCTCTCTGTTAAAGGGAAAGTTTTTCTTCAAAGGAATGCTTCCATATAAGGAACGCTTCTTCAAGGAAAAGGTCTATAAATTCTCCTATCTTTAACTTTTCCCCGCCAGTTTTCCCGATCCTGCGGGGAGACAGCTTCTCTTTTTCACAAAAAAGACAAAAATCCCCCTCTTTCAGAGGATCTACGCTTATTATAACACGCCCCTGTGCTTCGCCGAAAAGGGAGCCGTCCGGCCTCATAGAAGGATAAGGATTTTCCACGGTACATCCCACGGGGTTTTCCCCGTGAGAGAAAGCACATTCAGCGAGAGCCACCGCGATCCCCCCCTCGGAGATATCGTGGCACGATTCGAAGAGGAAGCGCTTCGCGCCCTCAACGAGAAAAGAGTGGAGCTTTTTCTCGAATGCCAGCTCTACGGCGGGAGGCATCCCCTTGATTATCCCGTGAATTTCCTTGAGATAGAGTGATCCCCCCAACTCTTCCTCCACATTGTCCGGTTCCAGGAGATAGATGGTGTCGCCATCCTTCTTGAAAAACTGGGTAACTGCGAGTGAAAAATCCTTTATTACTCCCACCATCGCCACCGTGGGAGTGGGGAAGATTCCCTTTCCCATCGTCTCGTTGTAAAAACTCACATTTCCCGATACCACGGGGGTCGCAAGGGCCCTGCAGGCTTCACACATTCCCTCTATGCTCTCTTTGAACTGCCACATCACCTCCGGCTTCTCCGGGTTCCCGAAGTTCAGGCAGTCTGTAATTGCGAGAGGCCGAGCCCCGGAAACCGCAACGTTTCTCGCGGCTTCAGCCACAGCCAGGGAGGCTCCAGTTTTGGGGTCGAGGTAGCAGTAGCGGCTGTTGCAGTCGACGCTCATTGCCAGGCCCAGGGGAGTCCCCTTCACCTTAACCACGGCTCCATCGGAACCGGGTAACACCACAGTGTTGGTACGGATCATGTGGTCGTACTGCCTGTAAATCCATTCCCTGTCGCACACCTCGAGGGAGCCGAGGAGTGAAAGTAAGGCCCCGTTTAAATCAGCAGGGAGGGAAACCGATTCCCTATCGAGGCGGTTCAACTCATCCTGTCCGTGGGGCTTCTGAAATGGCCTATCATACGTGGGGGCTTCCTCAGTGAGAGCCATGGCAGGCATCTCCGCAACGACCCTGCCCTCCCGGGAAACCCTCACATACCCGTCGTCCGTCACTTTCCCTATCACCACCGCGTCGAGGTC
>CAZPLX010000311.1:0-2013 GCA_964587345.1 uncultured bacterium | reverse complement strand
CGGCCCCTGCCCGATACACAGGAAAACCTTCAAAGGCGTGAAAAAGTGACAGGTACCCGAAAAAGGGACCGGGGAAAGAGAGGCGAAGAGAGAGCCTCTCTCTACCTTGGGAAAAAGGGATATACAGTTCTTGGGAAGAACATTCGGGCAGGGAAGAAGGAGATCGACCTTCTTATCCGGAAAGGGTCCGTCCTTGCGGTAGTTGAGGTTCGATGCAAGACACGGTGGTCCCCCCTCTTTGATTCTGAAGTAGTAAATCTGAAGAAGAGGAAACATGTAATCCAGGCGGCCCGTGAGATCGTGGGTGGCTACAGGGAAAAAGGAGATTTTATCCGATTTGACGTGGTGATTGTCACGATGGATGAAGAGGAAAACGTTATTTCTCTTCGCCATGTGGAAAACGCTTTTTCCGCAACAGGGGAGATTATCTGAGAAAGAGGTGTTCTCTCACGCTCTCTTCTCGATGAGAGGGTGTGGTACTCTTTATGTACGTGAAAAGATTACCTTCAGGAGGTCTGTGAGTGGGCAGGAAGGTGGTGAAGAAAAAAGAACTTTTCTTGTCGGGGAATGAGGCAATTGCTCTTGGAGCATACGAGTCGGGGGTCCGTATCGCATCGGCCTATCCGGGCACACCTTCGACGGAAATAGTTGAATCTCTCTCGACCTATGAGGGAGTCTACACGGAATGGGCCCCCAACGAGAAAGTTTCCCTCGAGGTTGCGATGGGAGCATCCTTCGGAGGAGCAAGGGCTCTGGTATCGATGAAACATGTAGGTCTCAACGTAGCCGCGGATCCTCTCTTTACCTGCGCCTATACAGGTGTGAGGGGAGGACTTGTCATTGTTACCTGCGATGATCCCGAGATGCACAGTTCTCAGAATGAGCAGGACAACAGGAATTACGCTTTTGCGGCGAAGATTCCTATGCTTGAACCATCCGATCCCTATGAGGCAAAGGAGTTTACAAAGATCGCATTTGAGATGAGCGAGCGTTTTGATACCCCCGTTCTCCTCCGAAGCACCACGAGGGTGTCCCATGTCAAGGGAGTGGTAGAGCCGGGAGACGCTGCAGAGTCGGACGTTTCTCCGGGAATCGTGAGAGATCCGGATAAGTTTGTAATGCTTCCGGTAAATGCGAGAAAAAGAAGGCTCATTCTCCAGAAGAGGTTCGAAAAACTGGGGGAATTTGCTGAGACTTTTTCACAAAACAGAGTGGAAGAGGGAAAAGGCAGACGCGGCTTCATCACCTCGGGGGTTTCCTACAATTACGTGAAAGAGTCTTTCCCCGCCGAGCCGGTATTGAAGCTGGGAATGGTCTACCCCTTCCCCGAAAAGATGGTGCAGGAGTTTGCCGCCTCCCTCGAAGAAGTGGTGGTGGTGGAAGAACTTGACCCTTTTATCGAACTGCACGTGAAGGCGATGGGGGTGAGTGTGACCGGAAAAGACAAGATTCCCTCCATGGGGGAATTGAATCCCCAGATAGTGAGGAAAAGCCTTGAAGGGGACGGTGAAGAGGAGGGTTTTGAAGCGATTTCACTTCCTGGAAGGCCTCCCAGCCTCTGTCCCGGATGTCCCCACAGGGGTCTTTTTTATGCCCTTTCCCGCCTTAAAGTATTCGTGGCGGGAGATATAGGATGTTACACTCTTGCCTTTTTCAAACCCCTTTCCGCCATGGATTCATGTGTGTGCATGGGGGCGAGCATCGGAAATGCCTACGGCATCGAAAGAGCAGTCGGAGAAGATGCCCTAGGAAAAGTTGTAGCGGTTATCGGAGACTCCACGTTCCTCCACTCAGGGATCACGGGCCTGATGGATATTGTCTATAACCGTGGATTCAGCACGGTCATTATCCTCGACAACAGGACCACTGCCATGACAGGACACCAGCGACATGATACATCACGCACTGGCCGCCGATAGAGGAAATGACGGGGTGGCGAATTTGTATCCGGGGGCCACCCCCGCCGTGATCCAATTGGTGAAGCAAATATTGCGCACCGGGCGGCGATTCAAT
>CAZPLX010000310.1:0-2026 GCA_964587345.1 uncultured bacterium | reverse complement strand
TTCCTCAATATCATTTTATACGCAAGGGGTGGAAAGGAAAAGGCCGCTTCAAAGTGGGTAGAGGGTGGAAATGAGACAGATCGGGATTATCACCAAGCACACGGAAAACGAAGCAGTGAAAATCGTGAAAGGGCTGACCGATTGGCTCGAAAAGAGGGAGAGGTCAGTTCTCCTTGACAGGGAGACTGCATTAAGGATGCGTGTTGATAACGGTGTGCTGCGCTCCCGGCTTCCTGAAATGGCCGATATGATCGTGGCGATCGGAGGTGACGGAACTCTCCTCTCCGCAGCACGTGTGGTGGGTGACAGCGGAGTCCCGATCCTCGCTGTCAACCTGGGTAGTCTCGGTTTTATCACCGCCATCACCCTCGAGGAACTCTATCCGGTGATGGAAAGGATCGTTGCGGGGGAGTGTGAATTCGATGAGAGGATGATGCTCGTAAGCCACGTCCACAGGATGGGAGAGAGGGTTGCGAACTACAGTGTGCTGAATGACGTGGTCATCAACAAGGGGGCGCTCGCGAAGATCATAGATATTCGCGCCTACGTGGATGATCTTTACCTTTCCACCTTCAAGGCTGACGGCCTCATTATATCCACTCCCACGGGTTCCACAGCCTACTCCCTTTCCGCGGGAGGCCCCATAGTATATCCCACGATGAACTGCATCCTCCTCACGCCTATCTGCCCTCACACGCTCACGAACCGTCCCCTGGTTGTTCCCGACGATATGGTGATCAAAGCCGAACTGAAATCCCAGGAGACGGATGTCCTTCTCACTCTTGACGGTCAGGTGGGGTTCGGCCTGAGGGAGAATGATATAATTGAAGTGAAAAAGTCGGAGTCCTCCCTCAAGCTGATCAAATCTCCCTTTAAAGATCATTTCGAAATCCTGCGGACGAAGCTCAAGTGGGGAGAGAGGTGAACCATAGTGCTTTCTGAGATTTCCGCGAAGAATATTGCCCTTCTTGAAAACATAAGAATTTCCTTTACGAGTGGATTTAATGTGATTACTGGAGAGACGGGTGCGGGAAAATCGATCCTTATTGAATCCCTGAAACTTGCTCTCGGGGAGAAGCTTCCGCCTTCCATGGTTCCAGGTGAGGGAACCGGCTCCGTGGAGATTCTCTATCTCCCCGGGGAATTGGAGCGGGGTACCTCCTACGTGAAAGAATTGGACCTCGAGGAAAACAAAGAACTGATTATGAGGAGGAGCGTTTCCTCCTCCGGAAGAAGCCGTATCTATCTTAACGACTCCCGGGTAACGGCCCCTCTCGTGTCGGAACTTACATCGGAACTCGTGAGCATTCTCGGACAGCATGGGTTACAGAGGCTTTTTGGATCGAAAAATGCCCTTCGCCTCTATGACGGATATTGCGGGAACAGGGAGCTCAATGAAAACTATACACGGGAATACAGACGCTTTAGAAAGATCGTGAGGGAGTTCGAGGATGCCCGTGAGGAAACTCCTTCACTTAAGGGGAAGCGGGCCTGGCTGGAAGAGGGGATCAGGGAACTGAAACCCCTTTCTCTCACAGCTTCCGAGGAAAAAGAGATCGAAAAGGAACTCCCTCTCCTCAAGAACGGGGCAAAGATAAAAGATACTCTCCAGGAAGTTCTGGCGATTCTCGACCAGGGAGAAAGAAGCGCTCTATCCATGTTGAAAGACGCAGCGGATACCTTTAAACGGGTTTCACGTATCGACCCCTCACTGGAAGAAATCGAAAAGGATCTGGAGAGGCATCTCTATTCCCTTTCCGACCTTTCCAGGGACATTCTGTCCCGATTTTCCGAAATCGACCTGGACGAGGAGAGATATGAAGAACTCATGGCCCGGTTGAGTCTCATAAGGAGGCTTTCGAGGAAATACGGAGTGGATCCCTCGGCTCTGCCGGGGAAGCTCAAAGATCTTGAGGCTGAATTAGAGGGGATTGACAGGGCATCAGAACGTATGGCCAGGCTTCAGTTGAAAGTGTTGAAAAAGAGGGAAGAGGTCTCAGCCATTGCGGGGGAGCTCTCAGAGCGG
>CAZPLX010000309.1:0-2066 GCA_964587345.1 uncultured bacterium | reverse complement strand
ATCGTCAGGAAAAAGGTGAACCCCTTCCGTGTACGAAACAGGATAATCTACGGAAGAATCGTGCCAAAGATCCACCCCTCCCCTTCGAGAAAACTGACCGGAAAGAGAAAACTTATTCGGAAGAGATTGAAGAAAACTCACATCAAGAGGAGAATAATTTCGAGGGACTTAAATAAGGTGAAGAGAAAACGGGGAGAGGAGAGAAAGAGGAGCTATTCCCGGAAGAGGAAAAAAAGAGAGGAAACCGTTAGCCCTAAAGGGAGGAGATTTATCGGAAGGAAGGGAAGGGTCCTGGTAGAGAGAAAAAAAGCCGTGAAGAGAGATGGCTATTCCTTCCTCAGAGGAAAAAGGAGGTCAAAGAGGGGCCAGATCTTTCGGCGGAACGTGAGAAGGGGACGCCATGGCTCCTTCGCCCGCAACTTCATGAGAAGATGGTGATGTCGAGGATGTGACTGAATCCTTTCGTCTTCAGGGAAATTCGTCCGGTAAATACCATGACTCCTCCTTTACCATCAATATGAAAATATTTTCCCACCATTTCTAAAAAATTAGAATAACCCGCGAGAATAGAGGAAGACAAAAAAATATCGAAAAATGGGCTGCCCTTTTTCCGTCCTGTTCTATTTAAATTCAACTCCCTGAAATAGATGTAGGAAAAATATTTATTCCACTATTTTTGGGGAGAAGTGTGAATTAATCCATTATTGATTTCAATTTTGGCGTACATATTGCTTTCTTTCTGCAAAAGGATTCATGGAAACATTTTACGATTAACACTCACAAGGAGGAGGTAGGTATGAAAAAGACAACAATTTTAATTCTGGTAGGGATGATGCTCCTGGTAACCGCTTCAGCTTTTGCAATATGTGATATTGGAACCATAAATCGTTTCTGCGATGAACTCCCCAGGAATCCCCACAGCGTTCCCGAGCCGGCATCACTTGTCCTCATGGCAACAGGCGCAATTGGCCTCATTGGCCTGAGAAGAAAAAAGAGAAACAAGTAGGTAACAGGTAACCTCGTTAATCGAATAATTTACGACAGGGAGGATTGAGCTATGAAAATAAAAACGATCTTTATTCTTGTGGGACTGATGGTACTGGTAGCCGCATCGGCTATGGCATTTGGATATGACTGCGGGCCAAATTCTGAATTAACCTGTATTGACGTTGTCACTAAAAACGTCCCCGAGCCGGCATCACTGATCCTCATGGCAACAGGAGCCTTAGGCCTTATCGGCCTCAGGAAGAAAAAGAGAAACAGGTAGACTAAATGTTTTCACCCAAGTGATGGAGGGGGGGTTCCTCACTACGAGGCCGCCTGCCTTATGGCAGGTGGCCTTTTTCTTTTCCCTCCTTTCCCTTCCTCCCTCTTCACCCGTGAAAGGAGGGTCGTCACACTGTTATCGTAGAGTTCGCCTATCCCTTCAAGGTTCATCTCTTCCAGGTCAAAACCCATTCCTCCGAGGGTATATGCTTTCCCCTTCACCATGGAGAAATCGGACATGAACCTTCCCGTGAGGAACTTTTCCATATGTTCAAGGTGCCCTCTTCGAGTCATTGCGAGGCCGAAGTAATCTCTCTTCGACGCAATGAGGCGGAGAAGGTCTGTATCATCGTCTATCGCTGCAACCTGTTTCAGGGATTCATCAATTTTTCCAAGGGTAAGGTAGAAGTAAAAAGTGTCCAGATAAAGAGCCCTGATCATGTTTGGAGACTCCATCACACTGCCTTCTTCGAGGGAGAGGAGGTTGTTCTCCACTCTTTCATACTGACTCTTCCCTCCATGGATAAACTGCTGGAACATGATAAAAGCGGGAAGTCCCTTTCCCGCCTTCTCTCCCCAGATTTTTTCCCGCTGAAACGAGATCTGGACAAGATCGTTAAACATTCTCATTTCGTCTCCCTTTCTTTTTCATATAGTGTTTCATCTGCTCCGTGAGCCATTCCCGGTAGGTAACCCCTTCATCTATCAATACCTTCCAGAGCTCCTTCTTGCGGGAGAGAGTCACGAAGGCGGTGACCTGTACATCCCTTTTTTCCCTATTTTTACCTTCTCCCTTTTTT
>CAZPLX010000308.1:0-2068 GCA_964587345.1 uncultured bacterium | reverse complement strand
GAAAGGGCTGCCCCCATTCGCCCACCCCCTTTTTCCAGAGTGCCGCCTGTTTCTCCGCGTACTCATTCACTTCAAGGCCTTTTTTCCGCGCTTCCTCCTCATTAACCCAGGGGAGAAAGTCGCTTCCCGTAAGATCGGGAAATGAAAGAAGGAGGTTGGAGAGGTCTCCCTTCGGGTCCACCACGATTGCGGGGATTCCGTCGATAGCGGCCTCCTCCAGGAGTCCGACACACAGTCCAGTCTTCCCGCTTCCCGTCATCCCCACGCAGACAGCGTGGGTGACCAGATCCTTTGAATCGTAGAGGAGAAGGTTTTCCTGGAGCGATTTTTTCTCCAGGTCGTATTCACGGCCGAGATAAAATACTCCCAATTTTTCAAAATCCTTCATAAATCCTCCTCCTTTGAAAAGCGTTCTTCACTGTGAGGTAACGATCTGTTCCCTTCTTCTTTTACTTTTATATAATTGTATGCATATACGCAATTTATTAATGCTACGGGAATAGGGATCGTGGGGTACGGTTCTCATTTTATTTTGGAATAGGAATTAGGAACAAGGAACTAGGAACAAGGAACTAGGAACTAGGAATGTGAAAGGGTTATCAACCTTTTGTAAGTGCCTTATAGCCTGAAATGTTCTTTGCTTCGATGAAGATTTGTCGGACCTCTGGAACAGAAGTCTTGATTGATTCCTCGATCTGGTCTATTACCTTTTCGAGCTCCCCCGTGGGGATGTCATCTATGAAATCGATATTAACGGCGAGGAGGATCTCCCGGGGGCCCATGTGCATCGTGTATATAGACCCGAGCGACTCCACTTCGTCAAAGGTCTCGATAACATGTTTTATGCGCCCGAGGTGTTCCTCCCGGGCGCTCTCGCCGATCAGGAGCTTGCGCATTTCGTTTGCGAGAAAAACAGCCACAAAAGCGAGGACGACTCCGATGAGGATAGAAGCCACCCCGTCGTAAATGGGTGAGCCCGTAATTTGAACCAGGAAGGTTCCCAAAAAAGCAATGGTAAGGCCCACTAGCGCGGCTGTATCTTCGAGAAGAACGACCACGAGGCTCGAATCCTTCGTCTCTTTCAACTCCTTTAGGACCCCTCTATCCCCTTTCCCCCTTATAAATTTTCTCGCCGCGAAGGTGAATACAATTCCCTCTATGGCCATGGAAATGGCGAGTATCCCGTAGACCAGGTAAGGCCTCGTAAGTGGGTGGGGACTTTTGATCTTCAAGATCCCCTCGTAGAAGGATGCGACGGCTCCCACCATGAAGAGCATGTTGGCCACCACGAATGACCAGAAATATTGCGTTTTCCCGTACCCGAAGGGATGTCTCCCGTCGGGGGGGCGGGTGCTCTTTTTCAGGCCGTAGAGGAGAAGCGCCTGGTTCCCCGTATCGGCCACGGAGTGGAAGGCTTCTGCCATGAGCGCCGAACTCCTTGCAACCAGAGCAACGGCAAATTTCATAAAAGCAATTAATGCGTTCCCCCCAAGGGCCGCATAGACGATCTTTTTCGAGCTTCCGTGTCCTCCAGCCAAGTGGTCCCCCCCGGGTGTCTTATCAGACTAGATTGTAATGAATATCGAGTGAGGGTTCAAAAACAATGTAATGACCTGAACCGGAAAAAAGATTATCCTTTCATGGCAACCGTCGCGGGAAGAAGATCTTCGATCAGGAGTCTGTGCGAGTCCTGTCCCAGCCCCATAAAAAGCTGGACAAGATATCCGTTATAAAATCCCAATAATGGGAGGCGGTGATATGTCCAGGAAACAGAAGAGTGATCCCGAGCATTTCTCAGGGTTTCTCCGTGAACACTTCATTGAAAAATCGCTTCATCTCCTCCCACGATTGGCGGTCGGCTTTTTCGTTGTACCCGATGGGAAGATTAAATTTTTTCCCGTAGATGTCCGCATCGGGGTTGGTGAAACTGTGAAGGGCTCCAGGGTAGGAGATAAAGCGGAAATTCACCCCTGCCTCTTTCATCTCTTTCTTAAAGGCATCGATCTGTTTCGATGTGCTGAATCTGTCGGCTCCCCCATGTAAAACCAGGATGCGAGCCTTCACAGCC
>CAZPLX010000307.1:0-2073 GCA_964587345.1 uncultured bacterium | reverse complement strand
AGAGCCCACGAGAAGGAGCGTGGGAATCCCCCCTGATTCAGCAACTTTTTTGATATCACCCACAACAGAATAGCCGTTTTCATCCGGTAAAGTGACATCGCAGATGATAAGGTCCGGGTTGACCTCAGGCACCCTGTTTTTCAGTTCCTCTCCTTTATCCACATAGGTTACCTGGTACCCCGATCTGGTAAAGGCAAGTTCAAATACTTTCTGAATGGTAAGACTGTCTTCCGCAACTAATATTTTTCTATCCATCCTACCCCCGGCCATCTCTATTCCCTGATAATTGTATTTACTTTAACGACTTTTTTCAACCAAAAGGAAGTCAATCCTCCCTTTGAAAGGATCACAGCCCTTCACCTTCACAGTAACGGGAGATCCGACCGAATAGACATCTCCTCCCACAGATCCTCTCAAAGAGTACCCTCCCTCTTCAAGATAGTATGTATCGTGAGGAAGGTCCTCGATCCGAACCATCCCCTCGATAAAAATTTCTTCCAACTCTACAAAAAACCCGAAGAACTGGACAGTAGTGATGACCCCTCGAAACTCTCTTCCCACATGTCTCTCCATGTACAAAGACTTCACCTTGTCAAGAACATCCCGCTCTGCCTGTTCTGCATCCCTCTCCCTCTCCGAAAGATACACCCCCTCTTCCGGAAGTCTTGACGATGTAAGGGCGGATGATGGTTTGGAACTTTCGCCACCCACAATGTGCTTCAGTATACGGTGGATGGTCAAATCGGGATACCTTCTTATGGGGGAGGTGAAATGGGTATAGACGGGGAAGGCAAGGCCAAAATGCCCTGTATTTCCCGGTGAGTAGCAGGCGAGGGCAAGGCTCCTAAGAATGAGCATGTTCACGATCTTTTCATGGGGCTTTCCCTTCGCGGCAATAATGAGCGAGTTCAGTTCCCTTCTCCCCGGGATGGTTCTTGAAGGGAGGGAAATCCCCAGCTGTTTTGCAAAACGCAAAGCCTCCAAGAGCTTTTGAGGATCCGGCCGTTCGTGGTTTCTGTAAAGAAATGGGACCTTTTTCTCTTCCAGGAACCTTGCCACGCACACATTGGCAAGGAGCATAAATTCTTCAATGAGCCTGTGGGAAGAGAGCCGCTCCCCCTTCACAATCCTTTCCAGTTCTCCCCTCTTTCCCAAACATATGGCCGCTTCAGGCAGATCGAAATCGAGAGACCCCTTTTCTACTCTCTTCTCATGGAGAAGATTTGCGAGATCTCTCATGGAAAAGAGCATATCAACCAGCTCCCCCCTTTTTATCCCCCTCTTTTTTTCCAGAAATAGATCCTCCACCTCCCTGTAGGTGAGTCTTTTCCTGCTCTTGATAATTGAGGGGTAGAAATCTACCTCTTCCACCTCTCCGGAATCATTCAGGGTCGCATCCACTGTCATTGTCAGTCTGTTCACCTTCTCCCGCAAACTGCAGATATCGTTTGAAATTATTTCAGGAAACATGGGAACTACCCTGTCAGGAAAGTAAACGCTCGTACCTCTCCTCCGCGCCTCTCTGTCAAGAGGCGAACCTGGGGGCACATACTTGCTCACATCCGCGATAGAGACGAGAAGTCTCTTCTTTTTCCCCTCACTCACGAGGCACACAGCATCGTCAAAATCCCTCGCGTCAGCACCATCAATGGTCACGAAAGGATATTCTGTGAGGTTCCGCCTCCCCTTCTCATTCCTCTGCACCCTTGGAGAAAGGCGTGCAAGCTGAGCAACACTTTCCCGGGGGAACTCTTTTTCTAGTCCCTTAAGATATATGGATGAGGATGTGAGGGATGATACTGTAGGATCTTCCCCGTGGACTTCCACTATCCGAACTGTTCTTTTTCCACCCCTCTTCCCCTCTCCCTCCTCAAGGACCCCCGTCGCGATTGTTCCATTTTTCACTCTTTTTACGGATGAGGAGGTCACCGAAAAAAGCATTGAAAACTTCTTATCCTCCACCTTGAGAAAACGGCCCTCCTCATTCCGGACATATCGACCAATCACCTTACGCATTCCCCTGGATTTAATTGAAGTAACCATTCCGACACTCCTCTCAGCACTCTTTTTGGC
>CAZPLX010000306.1:0-2081 GCA_964587345.1 uncultured bacterium | reverse complement strand
ACGCGCAGGAACCGAGAATGTCGTAGGGATTATCGCGATGGGAAAGGCCTTTGACCTCCTTATCGGCTCATGGGAAGAACATGCAGGTTATATTCGCACACTCCGGGACAGGCTTGAAAAAGGGCTTCTCGCGAGAATTGACAGTATCAAGATCAATGGAGGGGGGGAAGATCGTCTTCCCAACACAACAAATATAGCCTTTTCCTTCGTTGAAGGGGAAGCACTTCTCGTCTCCCTGGACATGGTAGGCATCGCTGCCTCTACCGGTTCAGCATGTACTTCAGGGTCTCTCGAACCATCATACGTTCTCACCGCAATGGGAGTTGACCCTGTAGACGCTCAAGGGTCGCTTAGATTCAGCCTCGGCTACGGTAACAACCAGGAAGACGTGGACTATGCTCTCAAGGAAATTCCTCCCATAGTCCAGAGGCTCAGAAACCTTTCTCCCATATACAGAGCAGAGGCTACCTAGAGTTAAAGGTTTGATCCGGTGGTCAAGCTCTCATAAAAGGGTGCCACCTGACACCCCCCTCATCCCTTTTTGCTTCATTTATTCTCCAGACGCTAATATGTTAATATGAAAAATTAAATTAATTTTCATCTTCAGGGGAAATGTGAAAGGAAAGGTAGTAGTTGCAATGAGTGGCGGTGTGGATTCCTCTACCGCAGCGTATCTTCTTCTCACTCAGGGATACGAAGTCATTGGAGTGTCGCTCGATCTTTTTGATTTTTCAAAAGTTGTAGAGCACAGGGCGGGAACATGCTGCTCCCTCGATGACCTCTACGATGCCCGCGCCGTGGCACATGAACTGGGGATTCCGCACTATGTATTCAATTTTAGAGAAATATTCGAAAAGGAAGTTATTTCGAATTTTGTAGACGAATATATTTCGGGAAGAACACCCAATCCCTGTATTATCTGTAACGACGTGATGAAGTTCCGTATTCTTCTTAAGCGCGCAAAGGCAATCGGAACGGATTTTGTTGCAACGGGTCACTACGCGAGGATAAAAGAAAATAAAAATGGTACACGCTCCCTTCTTAAGGGTATAGACAATAATAAAGATCAATCCTACTTCCTCTACAGGCTCACACAGGAAAATCTTCCCCACATTCTTTTCCCGTGTGGAGGATACAGAAAGAAGGAAATACGGGAGATTGCGGGAAAGGCGGGCCTACCCGTAAAGGATAAAGACGAATCCCAGGAGATCTGTTTCGTCACGGAAAAATCCTATCGAGAATTCCTTTCCTCTCGTGGTGTCGAGGAACGTGAGGGAGAGATCGTCACAATATCTGGAAAAGTCCTGGGGACACATAAGGGGATCCACCATTACACCGTGGGACAGAGGAGAGGCCTGGGAATTTCAGGTGATGATCCCCTCTTTATTATTCAGATCGATGGGGACCGCAACAGGATCGTCGTGGGACCTGAAGAGTACCTCTACGCCAGAGGAGCAGTTGTTGAAAATGCCACTCTTGTGGAAGAAAGTGGAACCCTCGATGAAGGAGAGGTGAAGGTACGCTACCGGTCCGAGTCTGTTCCTTCAAAATTCACGATTGAGGGCGGAAAAATTATTGTCAACTTTGATAAAAACATAAAGAGTGTGACTCCCGGGCAGGCGCTGGTCATATATCGGGGGGAAAGAGTTCTGGGAGGGGGAGTCATCTCAGAGCGAATAGGGATTACACAATGAAAAAAAACCGGATATCCTTCAAGACGATCGGATGCAAAGCAAATTTCGCGGACACTTCAGATCTCACCGCTGCCCTCACTGACCTGGGTTTTATGATAGTGTCGTCTTCCGAGCATGCAGACGTGGTAATT
The DNA here is from genome assembly GCA_964587345.1 of uncultured bacterium. Lineage (GTDB taxonomy): Bacteria > Desulfobacterota > Deferrimicrobia > J040 > J040 > CAZPLX01. The sequence continues at coordinate 256 of CAZPLX010000306.1, read as the reverse complement.
GTCAACAGCTGCGTTGTTACCCACAAGGCTGAAGGCGATAGCAGGCGTGCCCTTGCACGGGGAAAAAGGGAAAACCGCGGAGCTGTTTCAATCCTCACCGGGTGCGGTGCATCTCCCCTCGTTCCCGGCTCCCTTAAAGAAAGGGCGGACGCAGTTGTGAGGATGGATGGGATCGCCATCGCCGAGAAAATTGACGAACTCTGTGGGATAAAAACTTCCCCGAAGAGAGTAACGGGAGGGGAGATTAAAAATCCCC
>CAZPLX010000305.1:0-2103 GCA_964587345.1 uncultured bacterium | reverse complement strand
AAGGCGACCGAACTGGGTGCCCATGTAACCATGATAAATTCGGGCCTGCCCAGCGGGGGGACATGCGTGAACGTGGGGTGCGTGCCGTCAAAAACCCTGATCAGGGCCGCCGAATCTCTTCAAAGGACAAAAGAGGATAGATTTGCGGGGATTGAGACGTCGGGAAAGTTAACCGACTTTAAATCCGTAATATCTCAGAAAAGGGAACTCGTTGAGGAACTGAGACAGGCGAAGTACCTTGATGTGGTGTCCGGTTTCGAAGATTTCAGGATGATCGAAGGGAAGGCCAGCCTGCTCGCTTCCAATCTTGTAAAAGTAAATGGTGAAAAGATTGAGGCGGACCGGATACTTGTCGCGACGGGAGTTTCTCCCCGGATTCCCCCTTTCCAAGGCCTTGAGGAGGCGGGCTACCTGACGAATGAGAGCCTCTTCGAGATAGATGAGCTCCCGGAATCTGTTATCGTAATTGGAGGCCGCTACATCGCTCTTGAGTGCGCCCAGATGCTCTCCCGTTTCGGGAGCAGGGTTACCATCCTGCAGCGCTCCCCCCGCATACTGCCCACGGAGGAACCCGGCTTGACGGATGCCTTGACAGGATACCTGGCAGGTGAGGGGATCAAGGTTGTGACCGGAGTCACGATCAAAGAGGTGAAAAAGGAAGGGGAAAAATCGGTTGTTCTTACCACCGTGGGTGGTGAGAGCCGCTCTTTCCTTGCGGAAAAGATCGTGGTCGCGACAGGGAGAAAGCCCAACACAGAGGGCCTCAGCCTGAAAGAGGCGGGTGTGGAAACAGATCCCAGGGGGTTTATTTCCGTAGATGAAACGCTGATGACTACAACTCCCGGGATCTACGGGGCGGGGGATGTCATAGGGGAACCCCTTTTCGTCTATACCGCCGCCTACGAGGGAGCCCTCGCCGCCGGGAACGCACTCACCGGGGGTGGTACAGAGAGGGATTATTCCGCCCTTCCCTGGGTGATCTTCACCGACCCCCAGGTGGCAGGAGTGGGGCTGGACCTTACGTCCGCGAAAGATAAGGGAATCGATGCGGATTCAGCCACTCTCTCCCTCACCCACGTGCCCCGCTCCCTTGCCGCGAGGGACCCCAGGGGCTTTATTACCCTTATCAGGGACAGTTCCACGGACAAATTTATAGGGGCCAGGATCCTCGCACCTGAAGGGTCCGAACTTTTGATGGAGGTGGCGCTGGCGATCAAATACGGGATCACAAGGAAGGAGATTGTGTCAACCTTCCACCCCTACCTGACCCTCTCTGAGGGAGTAAAACTGGCGGCCATCGCTTTCGAGAAAGACCCCGAAAGTTTAAGCTGCTGCGCGACATAAGGAATAAAATAATTGTAGAAAATTAATGTAGAATTGAGGCGGAGGGATTTCTTGTGGGGATAGAAAAAATCTCCTAAGGAAAAGAAAGAGAGGTGTGAAAAAGGCATGAAACTCGTCTCAGTGAACGTGTCCTTGCCGAAAAAAGTGAAATATGAAGGACGTGAGTTTTCCACGGGAATTTTCAAAGAGCCTGTGAGAGGCCGGGTGAGGGTGTTCCCGGAAAACCTTGAAGGCGACGGCCAGGGGGACCTCTCTGTACATGGCGGTCCTCACAAGGCAGTCAATGTGTACGATCTCGAGAGTTATGACTACTGGCAGGAGGAACTGGGGAGGGATGATCTTTCCCCCGGCCATTTCGGGGAAAATTTTACCGCCTCCGGCATGACCGATGATTCTGTTCATATTGGTGATACCTTCCGGATTGGCACGGCCCTCTTCGAAGTTAGCGGGCCCCGCACGCCCTGTTTCAAACTGGAGATGAAGATGGGTATTTCGGGATTTTCTCGCACATTTATAAAAAGCGGCCGGTCCGGTTTCTATTTCAGAGTCCTTAAAGAGGGAGAGGTGGGGGCCGGAGATCCCATCGAGAGGGTTCAAATAGGGCAGGAGGAGGTATCGGTGCGGGAATTTGTTCATACCTACTACTTCGATAGACACAACCGGGAGAAGATCGTACAGATATTACGTATTCCCTCCATTCCCCCAGGATGGCGCCGGACCTTTGAAAAAATAAACGCCTCCTGAACTCAGCTAAAGTCC
>CAZPLX010000304.1:1237-2113 GCA_964587345.1 uncultured bacterium | reverse complement strand
AGGGGGAAGTTCAACTCCTGGCAAGAGCATACATTCCGAATCAGGACGACAGGGGGAAATTGCACATCCTTGGAACCGATGTGTCCGATCTCATCTCCACGATCGACAACAATCTCATAGGAAGTCCAAGGCGTTCCCGTTTCCAACGCAAAGTGTGCTACGACAACCTCCCCTTAGAGGTTCTTCCAGAACTTCAGGATATGACGGACAAGGAAGCCCAAAAGCTCCTCGAAAAATTCGACAGGTGGATGTCTAAGAGAGATAGAGATGTAAACCCCAAGGCAACTGGAACAAAGCGCATGAGAGCTGGGGTGGGAATATATTATTTTGAGAATGAATTACAAGAGGAGGACAATGAAGATGAAACATAACAGACATATTGTGAAAATTATGGGAGGTGCGGTCGCGGTTATATCCCTTGCCGCCCTCATTTCGTGTGGATCAGGGAATCTTGCGGGAACCGGAAGTGGCCGGAGCATGGGAGTGATTACCGGATTTGGAAGTTATTTCGTGAACGGGACAGAATTTTTTTCCACCTCATCCACCCAATTTTCCTTTGACGGCCAGCCGGGATCTCAGGATGATCTTAAATTGGGGATGGTAGTGGAAGTGGAAGGAGAATTCGACGAAAATGGAACAACGGGAGACTCCTCGAAGGTTACTTTCGAGGATCTCATGGAGGGACCGGTAGACAGCGTCGCTCTTGACGGAAAATCGATCGTCGTCATGGGGCAGGATATAGACGTAGACTCTCTCACCATCTTTGACGGATTTTCCGCTTCTCCAAACCCCCTTCCCTCCGACCTCGCCCCTGGCGTGATAGTTGAGGTGAGCGGTTTCCCCGGGACACCTATCCGGGCGACGCGGATCGAGAAA
>CAZPLX010000304.1:0-1137 GCA_964587345.1 uncultured bacterium | reverse complement strand
AAAGCTGATTCATTCACGACAGGTATGACGATCGAGATCAAGGGGACTGTGACAAGCTTTACTTCGAGCACATTCCAGATCGGCAACCTCATTGTCGACTATTCAGGCATCACCATTCCAGGATCCATCGGGAAGGGAACGTATGTGGAGGTAAAAAGTACCCAGAACGTGACCTCAAATACCATGATCGCGAGCTCCGTTGAAGAAAAGAAATTGGAACTTACGGGCTCAGAGGGAGAAAAAGCGGAACTCCAGGGCATCGTGAATAATCTTACACCTGCCGTGGGAGACTTCGAACTCGGAGGAACTCCCGTGGAAATCACAGGCTCACTCGCTGGAATTTCTCTCAACATGAAGCTCGAAGTTGAGGGAACCTTCGAGGACAGAAATGGAACCCTCGTGCTCGTGGCGCATGAGATTTCGATCGAGGATGGAGGAGCCGGGGAGGATAATTAAGATGACACTCCGTACACATATCAACAGGCTCCTTTTCGTCTGTGCCGCTCTTCTCTCTATCGTAGCCTTCTCCTCCTGCGGAACGGGAAACCTCGCAGGAGGTGGAATCGGAGGAACAGGACGGAGCAAAGGAGTCATCACCGGATTTGGAAGCTTCATCGTGAATAGTGTCGAGTTTTTCCCCGCCTCCGGCATAACCTATACCTTCGACGGTGTGGATGGCTCCGCGTCTGACCTCAAGGTGGGAATGGTTGTGGAAGTGGAAGGGGATTTCGACAGTAACGGGACAACCGGTACCTCCACAAAGGTAACCTTCGAGGACATCCTGGAGGGGCCTGTGGAGAGTGTCGCCACAGATGGAAGCTCCATGGTGGTGCTTGGACAGACGGTATCACTCAACACACTTACCGTCTTTGACAACTTTACAGGCGCCGCAACCCCGGTTCCGTCCGACCTTGTTCCAGGTGTCATAGTGGAGGTGAGCGGTTTCCCCGGGACACCTATCCGGGCGACGCGGATCGAGAAAAAAGCTGATTCATTCACGACAGGTATGACGATCGAGATCAAGGGGACTGTGACAACCCTCACTTTAACCACATTCAATATAGGAACTCTCATCGTGAACTATTCGGGCGCTACCATTACGGGCCCCCTCGCGGGGGGTAAGTATGTTGAAGTAAC
>CAZPLX010000303.1:0-2113 GCA_964587345.1 uncultured bacterium | reverse complement strand
AGAAGGACACCTCGAGCGAGCTACGTCTTATAGTCGAAGATAAGCAGTAGCGCAGGGAAATGACGGTAATCGAGGAAAGACTCGAGAAGATTTTCTCTATTCTAGAAGGGGAGATTGAGATCCTGGAAGTGGAAAAGAAGCTGCGAGGGCGGGTCAAGAAACAGATGGAAAAGACCCAGAGGGAGTTCTATCTGAACGAGCAGATGAGGGCCATAAAGAAGGAACTTGGGCAGTCAGAGGATGGTGCGAGCGAGCTCGACGAACTCGAAACACAGATCAAAGAAAGAAAGATGAAGAAAGAGGCGGAAGAGAAGGCGCTGAAAGAGCTGAAGCGTCTACGGATGATGTCCCCCATGTCTGCTGAAGCAACCGTAAGCAGAACTTACATAGGCTGGCGCGTGGCGATCCGCTGGAAAGAGAAAACGGCAGACAAGATAGATATTGACGGAGCGGCGAAAATTCTCGACGAAGACCATTACGGCCTGGAAAAAGCGAAGGAGAGGATCCTCGAGTACCTTGCGGTGAGAAAACTCGTGAAGAAACTGAAGGGGCCAATCCTCTGTTTCGTGGGCCCCCCGGGGGTCGGGAAGACCTCTCTTGCCAAGTCAATCGCCCGGGCCCTCGGGAGGAAGTTCGTTCGGATTTCCCTGGGGGGCGTGAGAGATGAAGCGGAAATTCGGGGGCACAGAAGAACTTACATTGGTGCACTTCCGGGAAAGATCATCCAGTCCATGAAACGTGGGGGCACAAGGAATCCTGTTTTTCTCCTGGATGAAGTGGATAAGATGAGTGTCGATTTCAGGGGGGATCCGTCCTCAGCTCTTCTCGAAGTTCTCGACCCTGAGCAGAATCACACCTTTAACGACCACTATCTCGACGTGGATTACGATCTCTCGGGAGTAATGTTCATAACTACTGCGAATACCCTCCATTCGATTCCTCCTCCCTTGAGGGACAGGATGGAAATTATCAGGATTCCCGGATACACGGAGATGGACAAGTACCATATCGCCCAGAACCACCTTCTGAAAAAGCAGTTCAACGACCACGGTCTTACCGATGAGGATCTGGTCTTCACAGGTGGCGCGATCATGAAGATTATCAGGAATTACACCAGGGAGGCGGGAGTAAGGAACCTTGAGAGAGAGATCGCCTCGATTTTGAGGAAGGTTGCGAAGGATGTTGTGGGGGAAAAGGTGAAAAGGCCGATAAAAATCAATCCCGGGAGAATCAAAAGGTACCTCGGCCACGAAAGGTTCCGCCACGGGGAGAAGGAGGAAAAGAGCCTCGTGGGGATCACAACTGGCCTCGCCTGGACCGAGTTTGGCGGGGAACTTCTCATGGTGGAAGTAGCCCTTATGCCGGGTAAAGGGAAGCAGATCATCACCGGGAAATTAGGCGATGTGATGCAGGAATCCTCCCAGGCAGCACTCTCCTACATAAGGAGCCGATCGAAGAGTTTAGGAATAGATGAAGAATTTTACCAGAAATACGATATTCACATCCACGTTCCGGAAGGTGCAATCCCGAAAGATGGGCCCTCTGCGGGGATCACCATGGCTGTTGCCCTCGCATCAGCCCTTACCAGGATTCCTGTGAGAAATGATATCGCCATGACGGGAGAAATCACCCTCAGGGGGAGGGTTCTCCCCATCGGCGGGCTCAAGGAAAAACTCATCGCTGCTCACAGAGGGGGAATCAACACGGTCCTGATCCCCGAGGAGAATTTCCCCGATCTTCAGGATGTGCCTCAGAAGATCAGGAAGGCACTGATGGTCAAAAAGGTTGCCCATATGGACGATGTGCTCTATGAGACCCTGGGGATGGAAAAAAAAGAGGAAAAGAAAGGGGAAGCCCTGATAGTTTCTGAAAAGAGGTCGCCGAAGAGGAAGGAGCAGCCGGTACTCAAACATTAACCGCAATTCCGAGTTCCTAATTCCTCATTTCGGCACGCCCCGAAACTACCAATACACGAGTTCAAAGTTCCCAGACTAAACCAGTTCAGAGTCCTGGTTCTATTCTGAATTCTGAATTCGGAATTACCACCAAACCATAAATGCTGGTTTCAACTACACACGTTTCAATAACCCCGGTTTACTTAGAAATTAGGAAC
>CAZPLX010000302.1:0-2124 GCA_964587345.1 uncultured bacterium | reverse complement strand
TCATCGGAAGATTTCCAGCTATTGACGGGAGTGAGCCTATCATTCGGTAAAGAGACAGACCATTGCAACCGCAGGTAATTTAAATCAATCAGTAAATATGGTAGAGGAGGAGAATTACTCCTAGAAGGATGCTCACACCTACCCCTGCGGGGATCGTCTTCCTGAGAACAAGGGGTTCTTTTCCGATTCCGTTGCAAAGAGGCGTCGCGATGGCAACCTTGAAGGGGCTGGATATACTCCCTACCCCCGCTCCCACTGCGAGAACCGAGGCAACTATGGCAGGGCTTATTCCTATGAGGGAGGCGATACTCACCTGGAGTTTTCCAAAGAGCATGATGGAGGCCACGCCATAACCGGTGAGAAAAGTTCCCATCCACCCGAGAAGAGGGACAAAGAGAAGATAGAAAGATCCCGTGTGAGCAAAGAGACCTTTCGCGATGATAGATGCCACATTTCCCGATTGAGAGAGTGTGGAAAAAGAGGGGTCAAAACCTGAGAATGAAATGATCTGCCCCATGGCCCCAAAAAGTGCCATTGCCAGGGCTGCCCTCGCCCCTTTAGGGAAGTTTGACCGAAAATGAGAGACGAAGCTTCCTCTTTTTCCCTCCCCCGCCAGGATCGCGCAAAAAGCAGCGATGAAGAGATATGTATAGATATCGCTCAATGGACTGAATATGATCGTATGGGAACGAACAACTTCGACGGCAAATGAGAGGTTCTCTGCCACAAACTCCTTCACAGGGGGAATCATGTTGATCCCCAGATAGGCAACCAAAATAGGAATATAGGGGAGAATATCCCCAACCCGGATCTTTTCTCCAGGAAGGCTTCCCCTGTTCCTGGTATCTTTTCCTCTTCTTTCCAGAAAAACGATAGCAAGGATCACCCCCACTCCGCCAAGAACACCCGATATTTTATAGTGGATATAGCGTGCAGTGAGAAAAACGATAAACACAAGGACACACACCGCTACCCCAAGAAGAATATACTCTTTCTTCTCCCACCCCTTCCCTTCGAGAATGACAGGGAGGAGAAAAATCATGATGGAACTCCCGATGAGTGAAAAGAGGGTGACGGGCATGATAAGATCAGCAATCTGTATTTCCGTGGCCAGGGAGAGAACGGTAAGAATAATTCCCGCAAATTCAAGAGTTAACAGGGCCGAGTAGCCCCAGATGGAAAGAGTTGCAGCCTCTTCTGGACTGAAGCCCTCCTCATAGCAGACAGGAGCAGTGAGAGGTTCCGCGACTATTCCCGCTCCTTCGAGAAGGTTGGAGAGACCGAAGGAGAGAACAAGGGCCTTCCCGATCTTGCTCTTCACGTTCCTTCCGAGTCCTCCCCCTATACGATTGAGTGAACCGGTTGAAACAAGAATATCTGCGAGTAATATCCCTCCATAGACAACAAGAATGAGGGGAAGAGTGGTAATGATACCGTCCAATATGGAGAGAGCTATCACATAAAACTGGGTGTGGAAAAAAAAATGGACAACAAGGGCGGTAAAGCCGAGGCCAGCAAGGCCCGTCGCAATTATCCCCGTCCTGAAGATGAGAATGAGAACGGAAATAAACAGAACGGGAGATATGGCAAGGAAAAAATTCAGAATTCCCCCACTTCACCAAAAGTTCATGGAGACTCATCATAGTCAAATACCATGAAAAATGAAAGAATCATTCGGGAGTGAATCAGGTGGGGCGTGGCGGAGAAATTTTAACCTATTAAAATATAAAGATGTTTTCCCAGTGACAGAGCAAAAGGGAAAGAGAAGACACGATTAAAAGAGGAGATGAGATTTGCAGGGGGATCACTTCCGCCTTTTCTTCATGACTCTTTCCATTTCCCGCCTGGCCTCCCGGGATTTAATGTCATCCCGCCTGTCATACCTGCTTTTCCCTTTTGAAAGTCCCAGTTCCACCTTCACATACCTTCCCCTGATGTATATTTTTAACGGAATAAGGGTAAGCCCCTTCTCACGGGTTTTTCCGATCAGGTACCGGATCTCCCGCCGTCTAAAGAGCAGTTTCCGCTCTCTCTCCGGGTCGATAAACCTCCTGTCCCCATGGGTATAGGGGGAAATGTGCATGTTATAGAGAAAGACTTCCTCTCCCTTTACCTGGGCAAAGC
>CAZPLX010000301.1:0-2126 GCA_964587345.1 uncultured bacterium | reverse complement strand
AACGTCCACTTCATAGTAAATCTTGTTTACTGTAAGGGAAAAAAACTGTTCTGGGCCCAAAGCGAGGGCATCTGGACCCGGGGGAAAGGCATTTTCCTCTTCCAGTCCCCCGATCAACGAATGTGCTTCCTGAAAAGTTAGGTCGATTGCAGTAATAAGATTATATATTTTCCCTTCATGGAGGATTGGATAGATGTCATAAGTGCTATCAACCAAGTTTTCCCTTTCTCCTTATATATGCTAAAAAGTTATTATACCCGTTTCTTAATTCCAGGTAGTGGGGAATGCCCTATGCTGGTGCACCAGATTCTAGAACATAATCGAAGAGTGGTTCCTGACCGTGTAGCAGTTCTCTACAGAGGAGAGGAGGTCACTTACCGTGAACTTGATAGGGGGGCATCGAGGTGTGCCTTCCAGTTAGAGCAGTGGGGAGTGAGAAAGGGAGATCGTGTGGCTCTTCTCTCGAAAAATTCCCTCAACTACGTTGAAGTCATGTATGGACTGATGAAACTGGGTGCCGTTTTGACTCCTCTTAATTTTCTCCTCCTGCCAGGAGAACTGTCCAGGATTGTCACCGATCTCAAACCACGGTTCCTCCTTTTTTCTCTCCCCTTCGAGGAAAAGGCGGATGAAATATCCCATCTTTGCCCTTCAGTCGAAAGGGCTCTTTCCCTGAATGACCTCGAGGAGGGTTTTCACTCCACTCTCCCGGGGGATGAAGCAATACCTCACACCTGCTCAGGAGGAAGGGATATCCGGGAAAATGATATCGCCATGATTGTGTATGCGGGTCCCTCAGGGAACAGGCAGAAAGGGGTGATGCTCACACACAGAAATCTTACATCAGCGTCTCTCTACTCGGTTATAGAGATGAATATTACGAGAGAAGATGTGTATCTCTCGACAGCACCCCTTCCCTTTCTTGCGGGAACGGGGAGGATGCTCAAGTTTCTCATAGCAGGGGCAAAAGTGGTGATCATGGACGATTTTGATCCCCTGGAGGCTTTGGATTTCATAGAGGCCGAGGGAGTTACCCATCTTCTCCTTGTGCCTCAGATGATGGCGGCTCTTACGAGGGAGTTAGACTTGGAGCCGAGGAATCTGGAATCCCTCTCCCAGATATCCTACAGCGGAGTAGTCCCCGTGGAGAGCGCTCTTCTTGAGAATTGTGTCCGCCACTTCCCGTGCACTATTCGTCAGTCCTTTGCCCAGGTGGAATCATCGGGAATAATCACCTTTCTCAGAGTAGATGAGGAACTCGCGAGGGGGAGAGGGCTTTCTCACTCAATTTTCTCGTCGATCGGGAAGGAGACACTCGGAGGTGAAGTGAAGATTATTGATCCTGCAGGGAAGGAAGTGGCTCCCGACATGATCGGGGAACTGACAATTCGCGGATCAATGGTGATGGAGGGATATTTTCATGACCCCCTTTTGACAAAGGAGACCCTGAAAGATGGGTGGCTCCATACGGGATACATGGCTTCCATGGACGATGAGGGGAATATCTATGTGGTTGATAGGAAGAAAGAAATGATCATCAGAGGGGGTGTCATCATCGATCCCGAGGAAGTGGGGGAGATCATTCAATCCTTAGAGGGGGTAAAGGAGGTTGCTGTTGTGGCGATGCCTGACACCGATTGGGGGGAACTACCCGCAGCTGTTGTTACCCTTGAGGAAGGATCCTCCCTGACGCGCGAGGAAATCATCTCTTGGGCAGAGGGAAAAATGGCTCCTTTCAAGATTCCCCACACAATCACCATCGTGAGTGTTCTTCCGAGAAACAGTGCGGGAAAAATTCTCAAAGCGAGAATAAAAAACGAAGTAGCAAAAATGTAAACCAGGTCCCAAAATAAATCAGTTCCTGGTTCCTAGTTCAAAGATCAAAGTTCGAATGAAAAACAGGTTTATTGATGTTGCGGGTTAACTTTGAACTCGGAACATTGAACTTTGAACACCCATGCTATTTCAGTTATCTGGTTTTACTAGGAGTCCGGAATTATCACGGAGCCTGTTCCACGAGGGGATATGTATCCGCTGGTACACTGTCTAGATAGATTTGGTAGAGAAAGGGGCCGTTAAAAAAAAACAGCCCCTTTACGTTACCTCGAAGATATAATCAGCAGTTC
>CAZPLX010000300.1:0-2128 GCA_964587345.1 uncultured bacterium | reverse complement strand
GACCCCTGGGCGAGGTCACCCCCGTCAATCCCTGTGAAAAATGAGAGGCTCGCGAGCACCTGGGTCATGTCGTAAGGGCCACCTCTTGTCAGGACGTAAATCACGATCATGTCGGCAAAGGTGAAAAACACCCCGAAGAGGACGGCCACGACCATGATGGGGAGAACAAGAGGGATGGTAATCTGGAAGAGGTGCCGCCAGAAGCCCGCGCCATCAACCATGGCCGCTTCGTGGATGTCCTGGGGGATTGCGGAGAGTCCTGCGAGGATGATGACAGTAGCGAGAGGGAGAAGGCGCCACACATGTACGGTGATGACAGACGCCATGGCGAGAACGGGTTGTCCGAGCCATATGAACCTCGTCTGGGGCCCTATAATGTGGAGCGCCTGGAGGCTCCAGTTGATGACGCTGTAGATCGAGTCGAACATCCAGAGCCATCCGATGCATCCGAGGGAGATGGGAGCTACCCAGGGGAGAAGAATGAGAAGGCGTACGAGCCATTTGCCCCGAAAGTCCTTGTAAAGGGCCAGGGCAAGAATTTTTGCCAATACGAGGACGATGATCTGAGACACGATCGTAAAGATAAAGGTGTTCTTGAGCGATCTCAGGAAGGTGGGATCTTGAATGATATTTTTGAAATTTTCAAGACCTACGAAATGCATCTCCCTGGATCCCACGGTTACATCGCTGACGCTGTAAAAAACTGCGAGGAAGAAGGGTATTCCCACAAGGGCGACGATGTAAAGAATTGAAGGGGCGAGCATGGTGAAGCCCAGCCATTTTTTGCTGTCGAAGAAGTGGTCGAAACTGTTCTGATGTAATGTGGATGAGGATGATTCGTCCCCGATTTGTCCGGCCATGGATCCTCACATAATGGGTTTTGACGCGCTCTTTTTCCCTGATTCCCCGTCAAAAAACCTGAGGGCATCGCCCTTGACCGCAAAATCATGGACATCACCCCTTTTCACCTGATAGTCGAGATTGAAGGGGAGTCTCGAGATCACCTTCGTTCCGGGGAATGGCCACTCGAGGACACCATAGAGGAATCTGTCCGCTCCCAGATCTTCTACCTGGGTAATCCTGAAACGGAATTTCTTGACCCCCTCGCTCTCTCCCAGTTCCTCCGCAGGAAGGAGGCTTTCGGGTCTGAAGCCTATCACCACATTTTCTTTATTGATGAGATTCATGGGAGGTGATCCGATGAACCCTGCCACAAAGGTATCAGCCGGGTTATTGTACACTTCAGCCGGAGTCCCCACCTGCTTGATCTTTCCTTTGTCCATCACGGCGATCCTCTGTCCGAGACCCATCGCCTCAACCTGATCGTGAGTCACATAAATAGCCGTGATCCCGATATCTTTCTGGAACTGCTCGAGCTCGACACGGGCGGAATTTCTCAGTTTTGCGTCAAGATTCGAAAGAGGTTCATCGAGGAGAAATACGCTCGGTTCCCTTACCATGGCGCGGGCGAGGGCAACCCTCTGCCTTTCTCCTCCCGAGAGTTCCCGGGGTTTCCGGTCAACGAGCTTTTCGATTCCGAACAGGGAAACTGCCCATTCGACTCTTTCACGAATTTTCTCCCGTGGAAATTTCTGCGCCTTTAAAGGAAATGCGATGTTCTTGAATACCGACATGTGAGGGTAGAGGGCATAACTCTGAAACACCATGGCAATTTTCCGTGCCCTCGGAGGGAGATCATTTACCACTGAACCACCGATGAGAATGTCACCTTCCGTCTGTTTTTCCAGGCCGGCGATCATCCGGAGGAGGGTTGTTTTCCCCGATCCGGATGGGCCGAGAAGAACGAGGAATTCTCCCTCTTTTGTCTGGAGGTTCACCCTGTCAACGGCACTCACATTTCCAAAGAGCTTTCGAATATCCCTCGCCTCGACGATCGCCATTTATCTCATCTCTCCTTGCAGATATCCGTACATGGCCTTTTTTTGACAATAAAGAAGGGGGCTCCCAGAGGCCAGGGAACCCCCGTAAGTCAGGAAATATAACTTAGAGATGCATATCTTTGCAACGGTTTATATCTTTCCCGTCGCCTTCCACTTCTTCCAGATGTGCTGACATTTTGCGTCGGCTTTTTTGAGGGCGTCCTCGGGAGAGAGCGCTCCCGTCGCCG
>CAZPLX010000299.1:0-2142 GCA_964587345.1 uncultured bacterium | reverse complement strand
GAATGGCTTTTACAGATATATCCAGAAATTCGGCTTCGGGAAAAAAAGCGGTATCGAACTCGCAGGAGAAGCATCGGGAATTGTTCCTGATAAATCGAGTTTCGCCCGTCCCATAAGATACTCTACCAGCGCATTCGGGCAGGGGATCGCAGTGACTCCGATTCAGATGATTTCTGCCTTCTCCTCTGTAGTGAATGGAGGGATAGCCCTCAAACCGTACATAATCAAGGAAGTTCGTGACAGATGGGGGAAAATTGTCTACAGGGGAGAGAGCGATTATGTGGGAAGAGTTATTTCGACGGGTACGTCTGAAAAGATGCGAAAGATGCTCGGATCGGTGGTGACGAGAGAGGGAACGGGGTCGCTGGCGAAGGTCGAGGGCTATTCCGTGGGAGGTAAAACGGGGACATCCCAGAAAGTGGACATGAAGCAGGGAGGATATTCAGATAAGAGAATTGCATCATTCATCGGGTTTTTCCCCGTGAAGAACCCACTCGTGGCCATCCTTATTCTCGTGGACGAACCGGAGGACGAGGTGTATGGAGGGCTTGTTGCAGCCCCTATATTCAGAAAGATCGCATCGAAGGTTGCCCTCTACGCGGGAATTCCTCCTGATGAGAGGGGGGAGGAGAGGGTTACCGTGGCAAAGAATGGAGTTGCCACGGAAGAGGGAGAGAAGAAAAAAGGAAAGTTTCCTGTGCAGAAAGTCTCCCTCAACGATCCCGAAGACGGTATGTATTCCATGCCCAATTTGAAAGGCCTCACTATCGCCCAGGCAATCGATATGATCGAATATCTCCCTATTGACTATTCCTTTACAGGGTCCGGTGTAGTGGTGAGACAGCTTCCCCAGGCGGGGAGAAGGATAAAGGTAGGGGGAAAGTGCAGAATCGTGTTCGGTGAGAAATGATGACGGTGGCTGAACTGAAAAAGATCGTCGGGTTTGTTAACGGCGTGAAGAATGATGACCAGAGAATTGTGGATGGCATATGCGCAAACTCCAGGGACGTGAAGAGAGGAGATGTGTTTTTCGCTCTTCCGGGCCAGACTTCGGATGGTGCCGATTTTATTGGTGATGCTCTGTCTAAGGGTGCCTGTTGCGCCGTGGCAAAATTGTGTCCCGAGGGTGTTGAAAGAGAAAAGGTGGTCCTCGTTAACGATCCCTTTTCGGCCCTCGTGATCGTTTCAGATACCTATTACGGAAACCCTTCGGGATCCTTAAAAGTAGTTGGGGTGACCGGGACTAACGGGAAAACGACAGTGACCTATCTCCTCGAGTCGATCTGCAGGGAGGCGGGAGGAAATCCGGGGATCATAGGGACAATTCAGCACCGGATGGGGGACGCTACTTTCGAGGGTTCCCTCACCACTCCCTTCCCCCATGAACTTCAAAGGATACTTGCACATATGCGGAGGGATGGGTGCACCCACGTATTCATGGAAGTTTCCTCCCATGCCCTATCCCAGGGAAGGATAAGGGGAATTTGCTTCGACGGGGCGATATTCACGAACCTTTCCAGAGACCATCTCGATTTCCATGGTGATATGGAGAGCTATTATCAGGCCAAAAAGGTACTTTTCACGGAAGTCATGGGTCCCGGTACCGAAGGGGACATGGCCGTTGTCAATGTGGATTCTCCCTTTGGAGAAAGGCTTGCCGGTGAATTGGGAGGAAATGTGTGTACCTACGGGATTCCCGGAGGATCTTCTCTCTATGTGAAGGAATGTACCCTGTCCCTCGAGGGAATCAGGGGAACCATTGCGACTCCTTCCGGAGATGTGGAAATAGAATCTTCCCTTATAGGAGAACACAACCTCTCGAATATTCTCGCTTCCATAGCCTCTTCCCTTTCCCTGGGCTTTTCCCTGGATGCAGTAAGGGATGGAATAAGGGGGGTCGGATCAGTCCCCGGACGACTCGAAAGAGTGGAGTCAAATGAGGGGGGCTTCATATTCGTAGACTATGCCCACACTCCTGATGGTCTCGAGCAGGTTCTCTCCACACTGAGGTCACTTGGCAGGGGGAAATTGATCCTTGTATTCGGATGTGGAGGTGACAGAGACAGGGGAAAAAGACCGATTATGGGGGAAGTGGACGGACGTCTGGCTGATAACTCTCTTGTGACGAGTGACACCGGTTGC
>CAZPLX010000298.1:0-2145 GCA_964587345.1 uncultured bacterium | reverse complement strand
ACGAAATGTGTGGTAGAAAACTCGGGATATGCGTTAGCCCCATGTTCTCCATAATCGAGGCCGGCAAATTCCTCTTCTTCAGTAACCCTCAATCCTATTGTGACCTTAATCAATCCAAATATGAGAAAGGAGGCGAACACCACCCATACGAATGCGACACCGATCCCTAACAGCTGTACAAAAACTTTATGCAGTACAAAACCCCCCTCATCAAAGATACCCGCAGAAAGGGTTCCGAAAGCTCCACACACACCATGCACAGAAATCGCACCAACAGGATCATCTATCTTAACCCAGTCGAAAAAGGCAACCGCGTATACCACGATTACACCCGCAATCAATCCAATTATCAAAGCACTGACGGGGGTCACCGTGGCACAGGGACTCGTAATGGCAACAAGACCTGCGAGACACCCGTTCAACGTCATACCCACGTCGGGTTTTTTCTCCCTCATCCAGGTAGCAATCATTGAGGCGATTGAGCCAGTGGCGCCTGCAAGAGCGGTATTCAAAGCTATACGTGCAATCGAAGGGTCCCCTGACGTCGTGCTTCCCGGGTTGAACCCGAACCAGCCAAAGAAGAGAATGAAGACACCCAGAGCGGCGAGGGGCATCGAGTGTCCGGGAATCGCTCGGGCCTTCCCCTCTTTTGTATATTTTCCGATTCTGGGGCCGAGCATCCAGGCTCCCACGAGGGCCGCCCACCCCCCTACCGAGTGGACCACGGTGGATCCCGCAAAATCGATGAATCCAAGGTGCTCCAGGAAACCGCTCCCCTTGTAGAGACTCCCCCACGCGAAGGAACCGAAAACCGGGTATACAACAGCAGATATCAGTGCGCTGTAAATCAGATAGGCTGAAAATTTAGTCCTCTCCGCCATGGCGCCGGAAACGATGGTCGCGGCAGTGGCGGCAAAGACCAGCTGGAACATAAAGAAGGCGTAAATCCAGGGATCTCCTTCCTTGATGAAGGATATGAGAAACCACCCCTCCTTCCCGATTCCCGCCTTCGTCGCAGCGGGGCCGAACATTATGGCGAAGCCGATGATAAAAAAGGCAACAGCCCCTACGCAAAAATCCATGAGATTTTTCATCAGGATATTGCATGCATTCTTTGCTCTTGTAAAACCCGCTTCAACCATCGCAAAACCCGCCTGCATTAAAAAGACGAGGAAAGCAGCAACAAGGGTCCAGACGAAATTGAGATTCGTCTGAACCGTCTCAGGTGTAATCTTTTCTGCTCCGAGGGCGCCCGTAACGGTAAAAAGCAGGATGATCACCAGGGGAACCCCCGCGAATATAAGTTCTTTTTTCTTCCCTTTATCTCTACGCATACTCTCTACCTCCTTAGAGTGAATCTTCTCCCCGTTCTCCGGTACGGATTCGGAAGGCGTCATCCACGGGGTGGACGAATACCTTGCCATCCCCTATCTTCCCGGTTTTTGCATTCCTCATCACCGCCTCGACGACACTTTCAACGAGATGATCTGGGATTACCATCTCCAGGCGTATCTTCGGCACAAACTCCACCACGTATTCTGCCCCCCTGTAGAGTTCCGTGTGCCCCTTCTGCCTCCCGAATCCCCGAACCTCGGACAGGGTAATTCCGGGAACTCCCATGTCTCCCAGGGCTTCTTTCACCTCTTCCAATCGAAAAGGCTTGATGATACATTCCACTCTCTTCATATCCTCACCTCCCTTCCTATTTTTCCTTTTTCATTCTCCCAATTCCTATTCATCCTCTATCTCCCCATCACACTCTCAACGAGAAGAAAGAAGAGCATAGACCATGCCATTACGTGTTAAATCTGGATAACTTATTGTTTATGAAAGGGAATACAGGATTAATCTAATGGATATTGACGAGTAGATGGCTCAATTAATGCCTATTATTTAATCATATATAGACTATATTTTAGGCACTTTGAGCCCAGGAGATGATAGTTCAGAATTCCTGATTCCGAGAAAAACCAGGGATAAAACTACATAGTTGTTCCAAGTTAAATGTTCCGAGTTCAAAGGAAAAACACGATCTGTTTTTTGAACTTTGATCTTTGACCTTTGAACTGGTTTACAGGCTATTCCCGATTTCGATAAGTTCCGCCCAGGCGGCCTTCTCGTAGGCAGTCCCCCTCTCGGATCGGG
>CAZPLX010000297.1:0-2150 GCA_964587345.1 uncultured bacterium | reverse complement strand
GAGGGAGACATTGATAGGCGGACTTTTCTCCATGTCGGGCACCCCCTCCCCCGGGGCTTACTCTTTTGCTTAGCGGGCGACAATCTCCCCGACGAAAGTGATCGACTTCCCGCCGTAATCGAGGGTGTCTTTAAGACTGCATTCCAGGTTCAGGGGACACTCTTCGATCATAGGCGCATTCTCGAGCTTTCCGTAGAAGGCGTTGAAGAGTCCACACTTGTCGATCTGAGAGCTTGAATAGCTCCCGATACAGTCCGTAACTTCTACCATCTTCTCGGAGGGAATATTTACGCTAAAGGAGGCGGATTCTCGAATTCCTTTTCCCGTATAGTGGGATTTCCCCATGGTTACGCTGATCATGGGAGGAGTGTGCTGGATGATTCCGGAATAAACGATGGTGATGTAGTTCGGCCTTCCCTCGACCTGTGCACCCACGAGAAGAGTGGGAAGAGGGTAGAGGTATGTTCCAGGACCGATCTTTCTCTTTTTCACAGAGACATCTCTCCACCTATTTCCTTCATAATCTTCTCTGTAGCCATGTTGCGGTTCAGGGTGTAGAAGTGGAGACCGGGAACACCGAAACGAAGGAGTTCACGGCACTGTTCTACCGCGTATTCAACTCCGATCTTCATCATATCACCCTCACTCTTCCCCGTCATTGCATTTACGATCCCCTCAGGTACCGTAGCGCCGCACATTTCCGCGAAACGCTGGATCTGGCTTATATTCACGATCGGCATGATCCCCGGAATGATAGGGACATGGATCCCCATTTTTTCCGCACGGTCAATAAAGTCGTAGTAGTAGTCGTTGTGAAAGAAAAGCTGGGTTACGACGAAGTGGGCTCCCGTATCTACCTTGAGTTTAAGGTATTCCAGATCTTTTTCACGGGAGGGAGATTCAGGGTGCCCTTCAGGGTAGCCCGCGACGCCGAGACAGAAAGAATCTTCCCTCCGCAAGGTTTTTACAAGCTGATAGGCGTAGCGGAAATCTTTATATATCTCATCTTCAGAAAGGTCCGAGGGGGGGTCACCCCGAAGTGCCATGATATTGTCCACACCTTCGTTACGGAGCCGGTCAATGATAGAAGAGATGTCGTCCGACTTAGATGCGATACAGGTGAGATGCATCATCACGTTTAAACCGTAGAGCTCCTTGATGCGGAAGGTCCAGTCGATCGATTGTGACTGAGTAGAACCTCCCGCGCCGTAGGTGACGGATACGAAGTCGGGATTGAATCGTTTCAGGGCATGGACGGTTTCATCCAGAATGTGTTCGCTCTCCGGTTTTTTCGGAGGAAAAAACTCGAAGGATAAAAGAGGTTTTTTCTTTGTGAATAAAGATGAAATCTTCATCGTTTTCTCAACTACCCGGGTTTAGATATCTCCCAGAAGAGTATAACAGCAACCCCTGTGCTATCAAGGATATCTGACTCATGAAAGGTGGGGGAGTCTATCTACCTTGCCACGGAAGGGAAAGTTATGGTATCCCTCGAAAGAGGATTATTCAGGGAGGAGGCACTATTATGACGAAGGTGATCAACTTTATCGGCGGACCCGGTTCAGGAAAGTCGACATTTTCCTATCGCCTTATGGCTCATTTCAAGATTCAGGGCATTTCGTGTGAGTACACGGGAGAATATGCGAAAGAGAAGGTCTGGGACGACCACCTGAAAATATTTGACAACCAGCTTCTCGTATTTGCCCAGCAGCAGCACAGGCTCCACAGGCTTCTGGGTAAGGTTGAATATATCATCACAGACTCTCCCCTTGTCCAGTTTGTCTACTATCTCGATGAGTTTACTCCTGAAGAGAAGAAAGGTACGGAAAGGTTCAAGGCCTACAACAGGCTTGTGTGGGAAGAGTTCAATTCGTTTGACAACATAAACTTCCTGATGCAGCGGCCAGGAGGGTTCAGCAACGAGGGGCGCTACCAGGATTCTCAAAAAGCCAATAAAATCGATTCGGAGATGAAGGAAGTTCTCACAAGTGGAGGCGTTCCCTATTCTCTCCTCTATTGTGAAAAGAGCAGCCTGGAGGATGTCCTCGCCTACATAAGTGATCATGAAACTTGATATGTCCGAGGTCCGACGGGAAACTGACAGTTCCTAATTCCTGGTTCCGAATTCCTAATGGAACCGGAGATGGAAC
>CAZPLX010000296.1:0-2183 GCA_964587345.1 uncultured bacterium | reverse complement strand
GAAAGCGCTATATTATGAAGGGGATCTTATCCACTTTTCGGGGTTTGGGAAGTGAGCAATTAACCCACGATTTTTCAGATAAGGGAGGTATTGCGAGATGAGTGACGGAAATAATAATTTCATTGTGACAACGACCGAGAATGTGGGGGGGCACAGAATTCGGAAATATATCGGCGTTGAAAGCGCTGAAGTAGTATTCAAGAGAAAGGAGGCAGATTACTCCAAAGAATCCAACTTCAGGGATGCAAAGAGTGAAGCACTCGAAAAAATAGTAAACCGGGCTTCCGCAAAAGGTGGAAATGCGGTTATCGGGACTAAATTTGACTATTCTATGGTTGGCGAAATAAGCATGGAGTTCGGCGGAGGTTACATCAACAATTACGTCACGGGATTAATGGCGTACGGAACTGTCGTTGAAATAGAACCGACCGATAAAAAATGAATAGATCGTTAATCGAGCGTTTCCGTTGATGCTATTTTTCTGTGATAATCCTCAGATAGGAGGTCCTTCCCCGCTAGAAGGTGACCGATGTACTCCTTATCCGGCTTGAGCCCCTCCCTCACCCACTCCGGTTGGGCAATGTAGACTTCTGCTTCAACTTCTGCGCCATCATCCAGGCAAACAGTTACAAGGGTTCTCCTGTAATGCCTGGGGGCCCCTTCTGCCCGGTCAATTTTCTGGATATCTCCAGCAGGGATCCTGGAGAGCACCCCTTCAAGTATCCCATTTTTATCAGGAACAATATTCGCAAAGCCCTTCCGGGGATTTGCAGAGGCAACCTTGTTGAATTCCAAGGTATAGCCTTTCAGAATCGCTCGCACTCTGGACTTAAATCGGACCCCTCTTTTCCTCATTCTCTTAATATCCATATTTGAACCGTAGGCTAAGTAGAGCATGTGAACTATCCCGCTAATAAATATATTTACATATCCCTCTTTTTTCCTTCATAGGAGTGGAACATGTCTTACATTTCCGATATCTGTAAAGTAGAGTAAAGCCTCGGTAACAACTTCCCCGGAGAGTCTCTCCCACGCCTTTGCATACCATTTCAGCTGAGGAGAATAAAAGTCAACATAACTCTCTATAGAGGCTCCAAGTGTGTCTGTTTTATAATCGAGGATAACCCACCCGTCCCCTTCCCGAAAAACAAGGTCGATCACTCCTGATAGAAGGGAAGTCTCCACATCCTGGCCGATTTCCGAGCCCTTCACAGCAAGAGAAAATGGCGTTTCAGTATACTTTTTACTGCTTCTTATTACCCTTTCCCAGAGTCCTCCCCTTTTCACCGTATCGATTAACTCGATTAGCTTTTCCCCATCTTTTTCTGAGAATCCTTCCTCTAAGAGATACGTCTTTACTAAGGCACGAGAAATCTCTCCCTCATCAACAAGCCTTCTCATGCATCGGTGAAACAGGGTTCCCCAGGCAGCTCCTCTTCCGCCCCCGATCCCCCCAGGAATTGCCGATCCATCTTTTGTAACTGATGTGACCGAGCATGATCCAAACCCTGGAAATGCACCTTCAACTAACTGTTTCCTTGTACGTTTCAACTCCTCCTCGCACTCGCCGCCAGAGATCTCCTGTACTTCTCTTCTAAGCGCTTTCATGCGTATTCCATCCATCGGTAATTTCTTCTCGACCTTTTCTATGAGGGGCAACCACGGGTTTTTATCATCCTTATCCCCCGGACAGCGGGAAATTATTAGGAGCTGTTTTGCCCTTGTGCTTGCCACATAGAGTATCCTGTTTTTTTCCGCGCCGTCGTAGCGCCTTTCCAGTTCGGCTTTCTCTTCCCAGTCAGGAGGTATGGCGATTGTTCTCACAGTTTTCGTATAACCCGTGCCTGTCGTGTGGGATACGACGAAATACCCATGTGCGCAGTCCCCGCTCACCCGGTCAACATGATGATCCGGGTCGTGATCAAACACCCCCCAGGGGGCAGCGAGAATGACAACGGGTGCTTCAAGTCCTTTCGCTTTATGTAAATTCATGATGCGGACTACATTTTTCTCGCCTACAAGGATACTCATCTGTTCGATATCCTCATCCACAGTTTCCCGGAGCCACTCCACAGCACCGTGAAAATCTGACACCTCCATTCCTTCCGCTTCTCTCACGATTTCTACTAATTTGTAAAACCTTCCCGCTCCAGTGGCCCCGAGCGGAGACGCGGCCGCAAGAG
>CAZPLX010000295.1:0-2189 GCA_964587345.1 uncultured bacterium | reverse complement strand
TATTCCGCGTTTACCTACTACACGGGCTTTAAGGTGAATTCAGGAGAGTACAAGGTGATGGGCCTTGCCCCTTACGGGGAGCCTAAATACAAAGACATTATCCTGTCTCATCTCATGGATTTAAAGGAGGACGGGTCTTTCCGCTTAAACATGGACTATTTCAACTACTGTGCGGGCCTCACCATGACGAATGGGAAATTTGACGATCTTTTTGGAGGGCTCCCGAGAAAGCCCGAATCCATTCTTACTCAGAGAGAGATGGATCTTGCCCGCTCTGTCCAGGAGGTAACGGAAGAGGTGATGATGCGCATGACCAGGCATGTTCACAGGGAGACGAAAGAGAAGAACCTCTGCCTTGCTGGAGGGGTTGCTCTCAACTGTGTGGGAAATGGAAGAATATTGAGGGAAGGGCCTTTCGAAAATATCTGGATTCAGCCTGCTGCGGGAGATGCCGGAGGAGCTCTTGGGGCAGCACTATTTGCCTGGCACCAGTACCTGGGGAATGAGCGGAATCCGGACGGAGAAAAAGATTCCCAGAAGGGGTCATATCTTGGCCCTGAATATAGTAACGAAGAGATAAAAAGATACTTAAATCTTCACCAGATTCCATTCCATGAAATAGAAAAGGAGAAAATAGCGGAAATAGTCGCAGACCTTATCCCGGAAGAGAAGGTGGTTGGGTGGTTTCAGGGGAGGATGGAGTTTGGCCCCCGGGCTCTTGGAAGCCGCTCCATAATCGGGGATGCGCGGTCACCGAAGATGCAGGAGATCATGAACGTGAAGATCAAGTTCCGGGAAAGTTTCCGGCCATTTGCCCCCTCTATACTCAAAGAGAAGGTATCCGATTACTTTGAAATGAGAGGAGAGAGCCCCTACATGCTCCTGGTTGCTCCTGTAAAAGAGAATATGAGAAAGAATGTGAGCGCCGAAGAGAGGAATCTTTTCGGGATTGAGAAGCTGAAAGTGCTTCGTTCATCTGTCCCCGCGATCACCCACGTGGACTATTCCGCGAGGGTCCAGACGGTGAACAGTGATACGAATCCCCTTTACCACGGGATGCTTACCGCTTTTTATGAAAAATACGGCTGCCCCGTGATTATCAACACCTCTTTCAACGTGCGGGGAGAGCCTATCGTGTGTACCCCAGAGGATGCCTACCTCTGTTTCATGCGGACGAATATGGATTCCCTGGTCATGGGGTCCTTTCTTCTCGATAAGAGCGAGCAGGTGCCCCTCGATGAAGATATCGACTGGCAGAAAAAATTTGACCTCGATTAGGGGGATAGAATGCTCATAGATGAGATCAGGAATATTAAGGGGACGAAGAAGGAACTTAAAAAGTTCGGCCTCACTATGGGTGCTCTTTTTTTATTCCTTGGGATAGTCCTTTATGTGAAGGGGAGGGGAACATACGCCTATCTGATCGGTGTAGCCTTTGCCCTTTCCTTTTTTGGAGTCCTCTTCCCTAAGATCATCAAGCCCCTCTACATTACATGGATGTTTTTTGCGTTAATTCTCGGCTGGGTAATGACCAGGGTAATACTTGTTCTCCTTTATTATTTGGTCTTTACGCCCATGGCGCTTTTCATGAAAATGAGGGGAAAAGATCTCCTCTCGAGGAAATTTGACGGCATGTGTGAGAGTTACTGGGTGCGAAAAGATAATAAGGCCTTCAATAAGGAAAGATATACAAAACAGTATTGAAGGAGGGGGAGAGGATGGGGAAATTATCTGTGGCGAGAGAGTTCTGGGAATTTCTGAAAGTGCGGAAAAAGTGGTGGCTTGCCCCCATTATCGTCTTTCTCTTCGCTCTCGGTGCTCTTATCATCTTCACCGAAGGCTCGGCCCTCGCACCATTTATATACGCACTATTTTAAAATAGACATGACACTATGAAAACTGAAGACTATTTTTTCAAGAGACATCCCCGAATAACCTTATTGGCCGTTGTTGCTTTAGTTATTGTATCCATTGATTTTATCGGGGGGACGCTGTTTCTGCCAAAAATTCCCGGCACAAGGAATCCAAATTATCATCATGGTATGAAGAAAAATTATCATGGTCATAATCGGTGGGGACCTATTGAGTACGAAATGTCGACAAATTCGCTTGGGTTTAAAGACGCGAGCTGCCGAACGGTAATAATAAGGTCTAGTAATTATCGAATTTTAATCTTAGGTGATTCTTTT
>CAZPLX010000294.1:0-2192 GCA_964587345.1 uncultured bacterium | reverse complement strand
AAGGAGTGGGGCTCTCGGTAGTGAAGATAATCATGAGCGAGCATGGCGGGAAGGTGTTCGCTTCGGAAGGGAAAAAAGGGGGGAGCAGGATCGTTCTGGAGCTTCCCGTAAAGAGGAGGGAGCGTGAAGGGTAGGATACTTATCATTGATGACGAGGTGAACATCCTCAAATCCCTTGGGGGGATTTGCAGGGACGAGGGGTACCAGGTGGAGTGCGCTTCTTCTGGAGAGGAGGGGCTTCTCAAACTAGAGGGAGAAGATTTTGACGTTCTCCTCCTCGATATATGGCTTCCCGGCATAGACGGACTCAAGGTGCTCAAGGAAACTCTCGATGATAACGGAGATCTTCCTGTGATCATGATTTCGGGGCACGGTACGATCTCCACGGCGGTTGAGGCGGTGAAAATAGGGGCATTCGATTTTCTCGAGAAGCCCCTCTCAATGGAACGTGTCCTCATCACAGTAGAGAAAGCTCTCTTCCAGAAACGGCTCCTCATGGAAAACAGGGAGCTGAAAAAGAGGGTTCACTCCCGCCCCTCCATCGTGGGCTTCTCGAGGCCAATGGCGGAGTTGAAGGAGACTGTAAAAAGCGCTGCTCCCACCGACGCTCCGGTCCTCATCAGGGGGGAGAACGGGACGGGCAAGGAGCTCGTGGCACGGCTTATCCATGAAAAGAGCAGGAGGAGTGAGGGGCCTTTCGTGGCGGTGAACTGCGCTGCCATTCCCGAAGGGCTCATCGAATCCGAGCTCTTCGGACACGAAAAAGGCGCCTTTACGGGGGCGGTGAGAACGAAGGCGGGGAAGGCGGAGCAGGCCCATGGAGGAACTCTCTTCCTCGACGAGATAGGGGACATGTCACCGGGCATGCAGGCAAAGCTTCTCAGGTTCCTCGAAGACAAGATGGTGGAAAAGGTGGGGGGAAACAGGAAGATTCCTGTGGATATCCGCATTGTGACCGCCACGAACAGGGAACTGGAGAGAGACATCGAGAAAGGTGACTTCAGGGAGGACCTCTATTTTCGGATCAACGTGGTTCCCCTCCACGTGCCTCCACTTCGGGAGAGGGTCGAGGATATCCCCTACCTGGCAGAACACTTCCTCGAATCAGCGGTCGTTGACTCCGGGAGGATGGGTAAAACGATTTCTTCTGACGCGATGGAAAAGATGAAATCTTATAAGTGGCCGGGAAACGTGAGGGAGCTGAAAAATATCATGGAACGCCTCTTTATCTTATCAGGAAGTGAAGAAATAGGAGGGGACGAAGTAGGCGCGGCTCTTGGCCTTTCCTCCCTCCGGGGGGGGAGGATGAAGACGAGCTATCCCGACTCCTACCGGGAATCGCTCATTTCCTTCGAGAAGGAGTTTCTCCTCGCGAAGCTCAAAGAAAACGGCATGAACATCTCAAAGACCGCCGAGAAAATCGGCCTCGACAGGTCGAGCATACACCGGAAATTGAAATCTCTGGGAATACAGGTGGGTAGTTCCCGTGAAAACTCTGGATAACAGGTACACTCTCTTAAGGCGGATCGGCTCCGGCGGAATGGGAGATGTCTACCTCGGAGAGGTGCGGGGGAGCCACGGGTTTACCAGGAAGATCGCGGTGAAGCTTCTTTCACGGGAGATGGGGAGGAGAAGAGGGGTGAAGGAGGCCTTTGTCAACGAGGCCTCGATTCTTTCGAAGATATCCCATCCGAACCTTGTCAATGTCTTTGATTTTGGCGATGCGGGAGACCGCCTCTACCTCTGCATGGAATATATCGAAGGCCTCACCTTCAGGAAAATTCTGAAGGGAACCTCCGCGTGGGGGGAAAACGTCCCCCTCGAGGTCAGTGTGAAGATCGCGGAGAAGATTCTCGAAGGGCTTGTGCAGATCCATGAGAGGGGAATCGTCCATGGTGACCTCTCTCCTGGAAACATCATGGTGAGCACTAAGGGAGAGGTGAAGATCCTCGACTTTGGCCTATCCCGGATAGTGCGCAGAGGATCCGGAGGGTTCCTGCGGGGAGGAAAACCGCGCTACGCCGCCCCCGAAGTGAGGGAAAAGGGGGAGATGGGCCTTTCTTCCGATATCTATTCTCTCGGGGTGATTCTCAGAGAGATGACGGAGGGGATTCACGGGACAGAGAAGAGGCCCGGTGTTGTCCCGGAACTGCTCGAGGGACTTTGCGAACTCGCGTCAGAGTGCCTTCATA
>CAZPLX010000293.1:0-2201 GCA_964587345.1 uncultured bacterium | reverse complement strand
CTGAAATCTGACCTCTGCCTCTTTGTGAGTCAATCGGTCAGCCCTTCCACGATTTTCACCGCTTCGTTTTTCGTGTGCTTGGTGATAATCCCGATCTGTCTCATTTCCACCCTCTACCCACTTTTAAGCGGCCTTTTCCTTTCCACCCCTTGCGTATAAAATGATATTGAGGAAGATTTTATCAGAATTGGAAAACCTTACGAATTATTAATTTTAAGGATAAGGAAATGGACCTTTTCGATACTCTGGAAAAAAGGAAGGAAACTTCACCTCCTGGAGCCCCACTCGCAAGCCGGCTCCGCCCGGAAATGCTCACAGGATTCTTCGGCCAGGACCATATCCTGGGGGAGGGGAAATTTCTCCATTCCGCTATCCACGGGAAAAAAGTCCCTTCCCTTATACTATGGGGACCCCCTGGATCGGGGAAAACAACCCTCGCCAGGATTATCTCCGCGGAGACAGGTGCATTTTTCCTTCCCTATTCTGCAGTCCTCTCGGGAATCAAAGAAATCAAGGAAGCCATAGGGAAGGTCAGGGAGATTTCTTTCTCCGGTCAGAGGCAGGTCATCCTTTTTATAGACGAGATTCACAGATTTAATAAAGCACAGCAGGATGCCCTCCTTCCCCACGTAGAGGAGGGGACGGTTACTTTGATCGGAACAACTACGGAAAATCCCTCCTTCGAAATCAGGGGGCCCCTCCTCTCCCGCTGCAAGGTGCTCGTCCTCAAAAGTCTTTCCCCTGAGGCTTTGGGAAAGATCTTCCAGAGAGCACTCGACCATCCCACACACGGCCTGGGGAAATCGGGGATCACTGTGACCGCCGAAGCGAGGGAATTCATTATATCCAGTTCAGACGGAGACGGGCGCACCCTCATTAACTCCCTGGAAGCTGCCGCCTTCATCGCATCCTCCAGAAAGACTAAACGGATCGACCTCTCTCTCTGAGGAAGGGGTCCGGAAGAAGAGTATCCTCTACGACAAGGCGGGGGAAGAACACTATAATCTCATCAGCGCCTTCCACAAATCTATGCGGGGATCGGATCCTGACGGAGCGCTCTACTGGCTCGAGCGTATGATGAAAGGCGGGGAGGATCCCCTCTACATCGCACGGCGGATGATACGCTTCGCCTCAGAGGATATCGGAAATGCCGATCCTCGCGCCCTTACCATGACCCTGGATGCTCACAGGGCCTATACCATCCTCGGGTCTCCCGAAGGAGAGCTTGCCATCATCCACGCTGCCCTTTACCTCGCTTCGGCACCGAAGAGCAACCGTGTCTATCAGGCGAGCAAAGAGGCAGCACGGGACGTGGAGAAAACGGGTTACCTTCCTGTTCCCCTCCATCTTCGAAACGCCCCCACGAAGCTCATGAAGGAGGAAGGGTACGGGAAAGGGTACAGATATCCTCCCAGCTATTCTGGCAGTTTCATCAGGGAAAATTATTTTCCCGATGCGTTAAAACCGAGGACATACTACCGGCCCACAGAATCAGGATATGAGAAAAAACTGAAAGATAGGCTCGACAGGCTCTGGGGTAAAAATAAGAAGCAAAAGAATGATGTCACTACAGAATGATCTCGGGAGCGGCCGAAATTGACCGGCCACACGCTGTCTGGTACTATTTCTGGGATAGGGGGAGGAGATGACACTTACCATACTTTTGCTTGTTATCCTTGGGGGAGTCCTTCTCTTTTTTATCCTCCTTTACAACAGGCTCATCCGCCTGAGAAACCTGTCACGTTCTTCCTGGTCCGATATCGACGTGCTCCTCAAAAAGAGGCACAACCTGGTAGGCAACCTCGTGGAAACAGTAAAAGGGTACGCCTCCCACGAAAAATCAACCTTCACGGAAGTCACAGAAGCCCGTTCCCGTGCCATGAAGGCACAGGGGCCTGTGGAAAAAGGCCGGGAGGAGTCGATCTTCGGAGAGACCCTCAAATCTTTATTCGCCGTGGCTGAAGGGTATCCCGAACTCAAAGCAAGTGAAAATTTTCTGGAACTGCAAAAGGAGATCACGGAGATCGAGGAAGAGGAGTGGGATCGCACGTTGGACACCAACCTGAAAGGCGCATTCTTATGTGCCAAGGCCGTCGTGCCTCACATGATAGAGCAAGGAGGCGGCAACATCATCAACGTGTCCTCAGGAGCCGGGTTCAAGAAGCCCCGCCAGAGGGTGCGCAGTCTGCCCTACAATGTGT
>CAZPLX010000292.1:0-2223 GCA_964587345.1 uncultured bacterium | reverse complement strand
CGATGTCAGTCTCTTGAGTGAAGCGCTTGTGGTCGGCCATCTCGAGTCCCCGGTCCCACGTCAGTGACTGGTAGAGTGCGCCCGGCAGCTGCCGGGCGTGCTCTACCAGTGCCGAGACGACCGTCTCGGTCTTCTTGCTCGATACCTTCAGCAGCACCACATAACGCGAGTAGCGCTCGACCAACGTCACGATATGACTGTTCCCGGCTCCGGCTATCAGGTCCCCTTCCCCGAGAAGCAGCCGCGTCCCCCCATCTCTCATACACAACCCTCGCGCCGGGATCCACGGCCGCAATACTCTCAACCCCGGTCCCGATCATAGGTGGCTCGGTTTTTAGAAGGGGAACCCCCTGCCTCTGCATGTTGGCACCCATGAGAGCTCTGTTCGCATCGTCATGTTCGAGAAAGGGAACCAGTGCGGCTGCAACAGAAACTAGCTGGTTGGTAGACACGTCCATGAGAGTGATTTCAGATGAATTCACCATGGTAAATTCACCTTTTTTCCTCGCGATCACGATATCCTTATCGAAGTTCCCTTCCTTGTCAATGGGGGCATTCGCCTGTGCTATGACGTGATCACCCTCCTCTATTGCGGAAAGATAGATAACTTCATCAGTAACTACACCGTCGGTAACCACCCTGTAAGGAGTTTCGATAAAACCAAACTCATTTACCCTCGCATAGATGGCAAGAGATCCAATCAGACCGATGTTGGGGCCTTCAGGGGTTTCAATGGGGCAAATCCTCCCGTAATGGGTAGGATGGACATCCCTTACTTCGAAGCCCGCCCTGTCCCTTGTGAGTCCCCCTGGACCGAGGGCTGACAACCTTCTCTTGTGGGTTATTTCGGAGAGGGGATTGGTCTGATCCATGAACTGTGAAAGCTGGCTCGAACCGAAAAACTCTTTGATCTGGGCTGAAACGGGTTTCGAGTTCACAAGATCATGGGGCATAGCCGTTTCGAGATCCTGGTGGGTCATCCGTTCACGGATTGCCCGGTCGACTCGCAAGAGACCATCCCGAAACGATTTTTCCACCAGCTCACCGACAGTTCTCACTCTCCTGTTGCTCAGGTTGCCGATGTCATCTGGCTCTCCCACACTGTTCTTAAGATTAACTAAATATTTAATGATGGAGACGATATCTTCTCTTCTCAATGTTGTCTGATCAAGGGGAACATCTTTCTGATCAAGTTTGTAATTGAGTTTCAGCCTTCCCACTCTTGAAAGGGAGTAGCGGTCGGGGTTGAAAAAAAGGTTTTGAAAAAGATGGTCCGCCGCTTCGTAGGTGGGAGGGTCGGTAGGCCTAAGTTTTTTGTAAATTTCTTTCAAGGCAGATTCCCGGTCTTTGACCTTGTTCTGCCAGAGGTCCTCCCATATACACTTGTCTGCATTGGTAACTGTACAGATCTCCAATTCACCAATCCCTTTCGCCCGGATGAGATTGATATCCTCGGAAGTGATCAGTTTACCCCCCTCGATGAGGACATCATCCTGGTCTGCCCCTGCCACGTCCGACACGCAGACGTAGCCTTCGAGCTCATCCAGAGGAAGCTTGATGATGCCAAAATCAAGATGGCCAAACCTCTCAGCCTTGTAGCGCTGGACTTTCTGGCCCTTTTTAAAGATCAGATCCCCCGTTTCGGGGTGTGTGATCTCCACGGGAGATCTTTTACCGATCAATTCGATGAGGTTCAACTTTTTCCCGTACATTTCTCCAGAAATGGTTACTTTATCCGTCTTGTAAAATTCCCTCAACGCTTCCTCGATAGTGTAGCCGAGTGCTCTCAAAAAGATTGCGATGGAGAATTTTTTCTTTCTGTCGATCTTCACGTAGAGTGAATCTTTATGGTCGAATTCAAAATCAAGCCACGATCCATTGTTGGGAATAATCCTCGAAGAATAAGAGGTCTTCTCCGTGGAACTTCCCCTCACTTTGTCTTTTTCGAAGTATACGCCAGGAGATCTCTGTACCTGACTTACTATGACCCGTTCCGTCCCGTTGATGATGAAAGTCCCCTTGTCCGTCATGAGCGGTATTTCACCAAAGAAAACTTCCTGTTCTTTTACATCTCTGATCGTACTGTTTCCTGTGGATTCATCAACATCGAAGAGAACGAGCTGGAACTTCACCTTCATTGGAGCAGAGAATGTCATTCCACGTTCCCTGCACTCCTCCTCGCTGTACTTTGGCTCCTCGATGGAATAGCTCATGAAATCAAGT
>CAZPLX010000291.1:0-2231 GCA_964587345.1 uncultured bacterium | reverse complement strand
TTGACGGGGATCGGAAAGGGCTCGTGCAGGAAATGGAGGGAAGGGTAGCCCAGCTCTCATCACAGAAGGAGGGTCTCGAAAAAAATCTTGCTGAACGTTCTCAGTGTGCCAGAGATATTGAGGGAGTCAGAGAGGAGATGGTTCGTTACAGGGAGAGTCGTGCCGAGGTGAAAACCCGTCTGGAAGGTATAATCGAGGTTGCCAGGGATAGTTATGGGGTTGAAGATATCAGGTCCCGCTGCAAAGAGGAGGAACTGATATCTCTCCCAGATGAGGAGGTTGGCAGGGAGATCGAGAAAACGAGAAGGCAAATCGAATCGATAGGAGAAGTCAACATGGACTCCATCGAGGAGAGGGATGATCTCGCAAGAAGATTCGAGGATTTAACCCACCACAAGGACGATCTCGAGAAGTCTATGAAAGATATAATAAAAGTTATCTCTAAGATAGACAGGGTAACAAAAGAACGCTTCGCAAATATGTTTGGACTCGTGAATGAAAAATTTCAGGATCTCTTTCCGAAGCTCTTCATGGGGGGAAGAGGAAACCTTGTGCTCACAGAGCCGGATGACCCTCTCCTGTCAGGTGTGGAGATCGTTCCTCAGCCCCCGGGGAAGAAACTGACAAATCTGTCCCTCCTCTCGAACGGAGAAAAGGCCTTGACGGGTATTTCCCTTCTTCTTTCCCTGTTCTTTGTCCGTACAGGGCCTTTTCTCTTCCTGGACGAAGTGGATGCCCCCCTCGATGAGGCAAACGTGGATCGGTTCAACCGTCTGGTGAGGGAGATTTCTGACACCTGCCAGATTATTCTCGTCACTCACAAGAAGAGGTCCATGGAGCTTGCTGATTTCCTCTATGGGGTGACCATGGACCGGCCGGGTATGTCCCGGATCGTCTCTGCACAGATAACATAAACCCCTAGTTCAAAGATCAAAGTTCAAAGAAACAGATCGTGCTTCTCCTTTGAACTTTGAACAACTATGTAGTTCCATCCCCGGTTTCTTAGGAATTCGGAACCAGGAATTCGGAACTATTAGTTCTGGTATGATATATTTACTCTCCTGTAGGAAAAGATGATTTAGCCAGGAGGATCGAAGGGTGGATGCATATTTCCTAGATATAAAGATGGGCCTGTCTAAGACAAGGTCCACCATAAAACCCATGCTTGATGGGGTTGCCAAGGGTGAAAAGGGATTGGAAGGTTTCCTCGAGGAACTGGAAGAAGTCCTCATCCTCTCGGATGTGGGTTTTCAGACTTCCCACTTCCTGATTGAACGCTTCAGGGAGGCGGTCGCACACGAACACAAATTCGATAGCGGGAAGGTGATGGAGATCATGGTTCCACTCGTCACTGATCTCCTCTCCTTGGTTGCCACTCCTCTTACGGTATCTCCTCCCTATCCCTACGTGATTCTCGTCCTGGGTGTAAATGGATCGGGAAAGACGACCACTATAGGAAAGATGGCGAAGGTATTTGTAGACAACGGCCATTCCGTCATGCTGGGTGCGGGGGATACCTTCCGGGCTGCTGCCGTGGAACAGCTCGAGATCTGGGGGACGCGGGTAGGTGCCGACGTTGTGAAGCACAGGCCTGGAGCTGATTCTTCAGCAGTTGCTTTTGACACCGTGAAGTCAGCGTTGGCCCGGAAAAAGGACGTGGTCCTGATCGATACTGCGGGGAGGCTCCACACGAACAGGAACCTGATGGGAGAGCTGGAAAAAATTAAACGGGTGATCGGCCGTGAACTTCCCGGAGCCCCCGGTGAGATTCTTCTGGTCATCGACGCGACTACCGGCCAGAACGGGATCGCTCAGGCGAGAAGATTTACCGAATCCATGGGAGTAACGGGACTCGTGGTTACGAAGATAGACGGGACGGCAAAGGGGGGTGTTCTTCTCTCCATCACAAGGGAATTGGGCATACCGGTGCGTTTCGTGGGGGTAGGAGAGGGTGAAAATGACCTGAAGCCCTTCCGTGCCGAAGAGTTCGCGAGGGCGATGTTTATCCATGAGTGACCTCATCCTCATCAGGTTCTTAGGCGCTCTTGCCTTTCTTCTCCTGGGAGTGCGGTTTTCCGGGGTGGGGTTCGAAGGGGCCTTGGGATCGAGGATACGCACTACGTTCAAGAAACTCTCCGGCAGACTTGTACCTGCGTATACTTCCGGGTTTTTGGGGACCGTTACCCTCCAGTCATCGGGAGCGACGGTGGCCCTTGCTCTCTCTGTCTCGT
>CAZPLX010000290.1:0-2248 GCA_964587345.1 uncultured bacterium | reverse complement strand
GAGCCCGGGGAGATGGTGATCATAAGCGAGAACGGAATCCGATCACTGCGGCCTTTTCTCCCCTCACCTTCACGGTTCTGTATTTTCGAATATGTCTACTTCGCGAGGCCCGACAGCGTCATC
Organism: uncultured bacterium; assembly: GCA_964587345.1. GTDB lineage: Bacteria > Desulfobacterota > Deferrimicrobia > J040 > J040 > CAZPLX01. The sequence goes on along the minus strand of CAZPLX010000290.1, from coordinate 2,125 downwards.
ATGGAGACGAGCGTGTTCAACGTGCGAAAAGAGCTCGGGAAGCAGCTCGCGAGAGAGCAGGGGGTTCCCGCGGATATCGTCATTCCTGTTCCCGATTCTGGCCTTCCCGCGGCGCTTGGATATTCAGAGGAGAGCGGGATACCCTTCGCCATGGGCCTCATTCGAAACCATTACGTGGGGAGGACATTCATCGAGCCCCAGCAGGCGATCCGCCATTTCGGCGTGAAACTCAAACTGAATGCCGTGAAGGACGTCATCAGGGGAAAGCGGGTAATCGTCATCGACGATTCGATCGTGCGGGGCACCACGGGAAGAAAGATCATCAAGATGATCCGCGCCGCAGGGGCGCGAGAGGTCCACTTCAGGATAAGTTCCCCTCCCACGAGCTACCCCTGCTACTACGGGATAGATACACCCCTTCGGAGGGATCTCATCGCAGCGACCCATTCGGTTGAGGAGATAAACAGGTATCTCACTTCCGACACCCTGGGGTACTTAAGCTTCGAGGGGCTCCACGGCTGCTGTCCCGGAGAGGGGGCGGATATTTACTGTGATGCCTGTTTTACCGGGCGTTACCCCGTGTCTTTCGATTTTACCGAGCAGGAGCAGCTCCACCTGTTCCGTGTGAAGCAGAGCGTCAAGATCAAGGCGAGGTGAAGGGGGAAAGGGCGATGAGAGGAGCACTCCTCTCCCTGATACGGGAAAAAGGGTACGAGAAGAGGGATGTGGTCCTCTCTTCCGGGAAGAAGAGCAACTTCTACATCGACTGCAGGCAGGTAACTCTTCACCACGAAGGGGGGTTCCTCGTAGGATCCCTCATCTACGATATGCTCCTTACGGGAGGGCGGAAAGTGGAGGCTGTTGGAGGAATGACTCTCGGAGCGGACCCAATAGTGTCGTCCGTTTCAGTGATCGCTCACCTGAAGGGGTCACCCTTGAACGGCTTTCTCATTAGAAAGGAAGCGAAGGGCCACGGGACGGCCTCGCGCATCGAGGGGACGAAGAATCTTTCTCCCGGGATGGCAGTTGCCATCCTCGAAGACGTGGTGACCACGGGGGGGTCCACCCTGAAATCGATCGATGCGGCCCTTTCATTCGGCCTCGAAGTCGCCAGGGTCATCGCGATCGTCGACAGGAACGAGGGGGGAAAGGAAGCTCTTAAGAATGCTGGCTACGAACTCGAATCTCTCTTCCTGAAGGAAGAGATCGAAGGAGAGGGGTAGGCTCCCCTCAGGGCCCGTAATATTTTTCCCTCCTGATAATCGTGTCTTTCATCATGCTTTCATCATCCCTGTAGGGATAGTCGATGTTGTAGTTGAGTCCCCGGCTCTCCTTTCGAGAGAGGGAGGAGCGGATGATGATGTCCGCGACGGTGGCGATATTTCTGAGTTCGATCAGATCAGATGTGATGACGAAGTTCCAGTAGTACTCGGATATTTCCTTCTTGATGAGATCGATCCGCTCTTTTGCCCTGTGGAGACGCTTATTTGAGCGCACGATCCCTACGTAGTTCCACATGAGGCGCCTCACCTCCTCCCAGGTGTGTGATATGACGACGAGTTCGTCAGGGTCGCTCGCTTTTCCCGGATCCCATTCGGGGATCTGCACGTCCTTCACATGTTCTCCCCCCAGGTAGGACCCCTCGATCCTGTCATATGCTTTCTTAGAGTAGACGAGGGCTTCGAGAAGCGAGTTGCTCGCAAGCCTGTTTGCCCCGTGGAGGCCGGTGCAGGTCGCTTCCCCCGAGGCGAAGAGGCGGCGGATCTCCGTCTCCCCGTTTTTGTTTACCTGGATGCCTCCGCACTGGTAGTGTGCTGCCGGGACCACAGGTATGGGCCCTTTCGTCATGTCAAAGCCGAATTCCATGCACTTTCTGTAGATGTTGGGGAAACGATCCCTTACAAAATCGGGTTTTTTGAAGGATATATCGAGAAGAACGTGGTCGTCCCCCGTTTTCTTCAGTTCCGAGTCGATGGCCCGGGCGACGATATCTCTGGGGGCCAGTTCGGCGAGTTCGTGGTAGTCGGGCATGAAGCGGACACCGTCCATTCTCAAGAGCAGGGCTCCCTCGCCTCTCACCGCTTCTGAGATGAGGAATGATTTTGCCCTGGGATGGTAGAGGCAG
>CAZPLX010000289.1:0-2252 GCA_964587345.1 uncultured bacterium | reverse complement strand
AGAAAAAATCTTCCATGAATGTGGGACTCAATATGGTGGGGGATGGAAAGGCCCAATCCTTTGTTAGTGCGGGAAACTCAGGTGCGGTTATGGCAGGCTCCATCTTCATACTTCGGAATATTCCTGGGGTTGACAGACCGGCGATTGCCACATCGATGCCCACTCCGAGGGGGAGATTTGTCCTCGTGGATGCGGGGGCAAATGTGGACTGTAAGCCCGTCAACCTTGTCCAGTTTGCACTGATGGGTGAGGTGTACGCAAAGAGGATTCTTGGAATCAGCAACCCGCGACTTGCCGTCTTGAGCAACGGGAGGGAACGGGGGAAGGGAAATGAGTTGACGAAGGAAACTGTGAGGGTTCTCGAAAGCCTTAACCTTAACTTTGTGGGAAACATGGAGGGGACAGTGCTCTTCAAGGACAGGGCAGATGTATTTGTATGTGATGGATTTGTGGGCAACCTTGCCTTAAAATCACTTGAGGGGCTCGCTGTTGCCATGGGAGAATTTATCAAGAGCGAGTTGAAAAAATCTCTCCTTGCTATGATGGGATATCTCTTCATGAAGCCCGCTCTTATGAGAATGTGGAAAAAGATGGATTATACGGAGTACGGGGGCGCACCCCTCCTCGGGGTAAACGGAGGGATCGTTATATGTCATGGAGCGTCGAACGGCCTCGCCATAAAAAATGCCATCAAAGTTGCCGCGGGGCTCCATACACTTGGACTCGAAGAAGAGATACGGAAGAGTGTGGAGGAAGTGCACAGGAGGGCGGATCTTTTGGGACAGAGCGGGGAAGATTAAGGGACAGGGAGGATGAGATGGGAGCAGTGATAAAAGGGTACGGGTTCAGCGTACCTGAAAAGGTGATTACTAATAAGGATCTCGAGAAGATTGTCGATACTTCCGATGAATGGATATCCGAGAGGACAGGAATAAGAGCGAGAAGGGTTGCTGAAAAAGGGGTTTCAAATTCTGACGTTGCTCTTCAGGCATCAAGGGATGCACTTTCCGAGGCGGGTCTCTCTCCTGATGACCTCGATGGTATCCTTGTGGGAACGATTACCGCAGATATGAGTTTCCCCTCGACAGCCTGTTTTCTCCAGCACAAGCTTGGCGCCACGAAAGGCTTTGCATTTGACCTGCAGGCAGCCTGTTCCGGTTTTGTTTATTCTCTGGATATAGGGAGGCGGATTATCGAAACGGGAGGTGCGGAGAATCTTCTGGTATTGGGCTCCGAGGTGCTTTCATCCCTTGTAAATTATGAGGACCGCAATACATGCATACTCTTCGGTGATGGTGCCGGAGCGGTTATTCTTGGAAAGGGTGATGAGGGCGACGGAGTAATTTCCTCAAAGGTCCACTCAGACGGGTCCCTGTGGGAACTTCTCTATGCGGCTGGGTGGGGAACTGCCAATCGCATGAGAGGCGGAACATCAGGGAATAATTTCGGCTACATTGAAATGCAGGGGAACGAAACTTTCAAACAAGCGGTGCATAAACTCGTGGATGTGTCCCGGGAGGTTATGGATGACGCGGGTATCTCTATAGACGATGTGGACCTATTCATTCCCCATCAGGCAAACAGAAGGATCATAGAAGCTGTGGGAAAAAGGATAGGAATCCCCGAAGAAAAGGTGTACATGAACCTCTCCCGGTATGGGAATACGTCAGCCGCTTCTATCCCTATCGCAATGGCTGAGGCGAGGAGAGAGGGAGTGTTGAAGGATGGAGACACCCTGTTGATTTCCGCTTTCGGCGGAGGATTGACCTGGGGGGCTGCGATCATAAAGGTTTGAGGTATCCGGATGGGTGTAACAATGATATTTCCCGGCCAGGCGTCTCAGTACGTGGGTATGGGAAAGGATTTATCTGAAAACTTCCCCTATGTGAAGGAACTTTTCGAAAGGGCCTCCGCAGTCCTGGGGATCGACACGGAAGATCTCTGTTTTTACGGGCCGGAAGAGAGGCTACAATTGACCAGAAATACCCAACCAGCCATATTCATTGTGAGTGTTGCCGCTTACGAGGTCCTGTCACGGGAGTTCGGTGTGAAGGTGAAGATGTCTGCCGGGCATAGCCTGGGGGAATATTCGGCTCTTGTGTGTGGGGGAGCCCTTAGCTTTGAGGACGCGGTTACTCTCCTTGAAAAACGGGGGAGGTACATGCAGGAGGCGGTACCTTTAGGTACTGGCGCCATGTCCGCCATGATAGGGTTCGAAAGGGATAAGGGAGAGGAGATAGGCAACGAGGTGG
>CAZPLX010000288.1:0-2310 GCA_964587345.1 uncultured bacterium | reverse complement strand
AGAAAAGCCCCTCCCCGTTCCACTCCTTCACCTTCACGTTGTAGTTCTTTATCCTCGGGAGGAGTCTCTCCAGTTCGCATATCTCGTGGTAATGGGTGGCAAAGAGGGTGAGAGGTCTCTTCTCTTCGAGGGATTGGATATACTCGATCACGGCCCAGGCGATACTGAGCCCGTCATATGTGGAGGTTCCCCTTCCCACCTCGTCGAGAACCACAAGGCTCCTGTCGGTCACTTCCCGGAGAATCCTCGAGACCTCTTTCATTTCCACCATAAAGGTCGACTCCCCCAGGTGGATGTTGTCCGATGCGCCGATCCTCGTGAAGATGGAATCGGTGAGTGCGATTTCACACTCTTCGGCGGGAACAAAAGAGCCCGCGTGGGCCATGAGAACGATTAGGGCTAACTGCCTGATATATGTTGATTTTCCAGACATGTTAGGACCGGTAACAACCATGATCTGGTTCTCATCGGGATCGAGAAGGGCGTCGTTTACCACGAATTCCCTCTTCCCCACTACCTGTTCCACCACAGGATGCCTTCCCCCTGTAATCTTGATTGTCCTCTCCTCCTGGACCAGAGGCTTCACATATCCTTTTTCTTCCGCAGCCTGGGCAAATGAGAGGAGGACATCCAAGGCAGCGATAATCCGAGAATTGTGGAGAATATCCTTTCCGAAAGGGGCACACTCTTCCAGGAAATCGACATAGAGGTTCTCCTCCAGTGCCAGAAGCTCCTCTTTTGCTCTCAACTGCCTGTTTTCAAACTCTTTGAGCTCTTCCGTAATGAAGCGCTCCGCGTTCACGAGGGTCTGTTTTCTTATATAGTCGACGGGAACCCTGTCGACCTGGCTCCTTGAGACCTCGATGAAATATCCGAAAACCCTGTTGTATTTAATTTTAAGAGTGGAGATGCCGCTACGCTCTCTTTCCCTCCTCTCGAGATCCTTCAGAAAGGTTTTCCCCCCACTTTTTATCTCCCTCAACTCATCCACACCCCTGTGAAATCCTCCCCGAATCACTCCTCCGTCCCTGGTGAAAATCGGGGGCGTATCAGTCAGGGTTCTGGAGATCCGCTCTTCGAGATCAGTGAGATTTTTCAGGGACTCTCCCTTCAAAATGAGTTCCTTGCTCCCCATGGAGAGAAGGAGTTTTTTCACCTCCAATCCCCTTTCGATTCCATTTTTAAGAGCCACCATGTCCCTCGGACCGGCACTTTTCGAAAGGACCTTGATTCCCACTCTTTCGAGGTCGGAAATTCCTTCAAGAAGATCTTGAGCTTTTTCCCTTGAATCCTTTGAAAGATAAAGTTCTTCTGTTGCATCAAGTCGCTTTTGAATCTTCTCTCGATCTGAGAGGGGAAAGGCAAGCCACCGCCTGATGAGCCTCTTCCCCATTGAGGTTTTCGTGGTATCTAAAACGCTCACAAGAGAGCCTTTCCGTCCCCCCGCAAGGTTTCTCAAAACCTCGAGGGAGCGGATAGCGGACTCGTCCAGGTAGAGTCCTTTCTTCTCGTGAAATGGCCGTGGGTCCGAAAGGTTCTCGAGTGCCCTTGGCTGGTTCCTGCGGATGTAATCGAGGAGGAGAAGGAAGCCCTCATCCTCAGGGAAAGAGGTTTCATATCTCTTCTTGAATATCTCTTTCGTCCCCTTCCTGTCAAAAAAGGAAACCTCCCTTTTTACCCCTCTGCCACCAATTTTTCTGGCAAAACCTGAATATTTGAGTTTCTGAGCCGTGTCTCCGTCGTAAATAATTTCTCCCCCATCAATCTTCTGGAGAGCATCGGCGATCGTGTCCGCCCTTTGCACACGCTCGAAAAAGAGTTCCCCCGTGGAAATATCTGCGGCTGAGAGCGAATATTCTTCTCCAAGGCAGAGGGAGACGAGGAAATTACCCCTTCCTGGTTCGAGGAGCCCCTCCCTGGGTATCAGCCCCGGTGTGAGAACTTCCACTACTTTTCTCTGAAATATCCCCCCCTTCCCCTCCTGGGAAAACTGTTCACACACGGCGATATTGTTCCCCTCTTTCAGAAGTCTCGCAATGTAATTATCCTTCGCGTGGTAGGGAATGCCGCACATGGGGATGGCCTGGGCCTTGTCACGTGACGTAAGGGCAATGTCGAGGGCTCTTGATGCGACTATCGCATCTTCAAAAAACATCTCGTAGAAATCGCCCATGCGGAAAAACAGGATCGCATCCTTATGCTCCCGCTTGATATCCATGTATTGGCGCATTGCCGGAGTAAGTTCCATATCACCAACCTACCACAAACTAGTTCAGAGATCAGAGATCAGAGTTCAGAGACAAATCAATA
>CAZPLX010000287.1:1597-2311 GCA_964587345.1 uncultured bacterium | reverse complement strand
TTTTCCCCTTCCCCTTTTGAAATTCAGCGAGGTGGGCCAGAAAAAGGTTCATCTGATCCTCAAACAGAATCGCTGTCCCCGCTCCGTCTCCCATCGACATGAGGAGATGCCCATGGCGATGACAAAACCCTCTCGATTCTATAAGCTTTTTTCTGATTCCCACTTCGTTCACGTGTTCGTAGAGGAGGCCCTCTAGGTATTTCAAGACAGTATCTCCCTCGAGGAGACAGAGAGTACACCCTGAACCATCAGATAAAGCCCTTTCCATTTCCCTGTGGAGGATATTTTTCTTTCCTTTTTCCTTCACTTTCACTCTCCCTGGAAACAAGGAATGAACCCGGGTAGTGAAACTCTACCAGAGTAAAGACAGGGCTGCAATTATTTCGAGATTCAGAGGGAAAGAGAACAAGGTATTATAAAATAATGGGGTGAGTGATGGGGCTCGAACCCACAACCCCCTGGGCCACAGCCAGGTGCTCTACCGTTGAGCTACACTCACCACCTTGGAGACAGGGAGAAATTATACAATGGGACGATACGGACTTCAAGGTTGGTGAGAGATGAACCTTCGTCTTTGCGGGGGAATCGATCGAGGAGGGAATCCCCTCCTCGATCCCCTTTTTTACCCTTACTTTACAAAACCTTTCGTAAAGATGAAATCGTTAGCCTTCTTCGCGCCGTGGCAGTTGATGCAGCCCTTCACCTTGCCAGACT
>CAZPLX010000287.1:0-1497 GCA_964587345.1 uncultured bacterium | reverse complement strand
CCGCGCCGAGCATCTTGTTCGGCATGTAGTTCTCCTTCACCAGGATAGAGCCAGGACCCATGACTTTCCCGCTGTTTAACCCGTCAAGAGCCGCACCGTTCACATAGGTAGTGAGCAAGGCTCCATGGGGGGGCCGGCCCTTGTAGAGCTTTCCCTTTCCCGGGAAGAGGTCCCAGGTGTGGTAGTCGCTGGTCGTTGTCACATAGGTGAACACAGATGGTCCATCCGCTGGAGGAAGGACGGCCCCTACAAACTGTTTGGTGAAGATGTAGTCGTTAGCCTTCTTCGCGCCGTGGCAGTTGATGCAGCCCTTCACCTTGCCAGACTTCAGCACCTTGCCGTTTGGAGCGTACTTCGCCCAGAACCAGTCGTTCGCTCCCGGGTTGAAGCCTTTCACCTTGTACATGACCGTAACCGCGCCGAGCATCTTGTTCGGCATGTAGTTCTCCTTCACCAGGATAGAGCCAGGGTTCATGGGCGTGCCGGAATTCAGAGCACTCAGCGCCTCTTTGTTCACGTAGGTCGTGAGCAGCGCGCCATGAGGAGGGCGCCCCTTGTAGAGTTTGCCCTTCCCCGGGAAGAGGTCCCATGTGTGGTAGTCGCTGGAAGAAGTTACATACGTGTACACAGCCCCGGCATCGGCACCGGGAGGTGCGGCTTCTGTTTTCGAGGAACTGGTATTCATTGCACAGGCTGTTACTCCGAGGACAAACATGGCCGCAAAAATCAGGGCAGACAATCTCTTCATAATCCCTACCTCCTTTAAAATAGTGTTTGATGAATATGGATTCGTCGCAGAAACATTTCACCTCTTACAAAAAAACGATTATTTCTTTGCACATCCCCGGGAGATAAAATGTGATGATATATATAATTGTATACTGTAAAAGTTGCAGGCATAGCCAAAATGTGTGAGGACACGATGAAATATGGAGAAAAAAACATCGAAGAGGGATCACTTATCCCCTGGGACAACCCCAATCCGGAAAAAGACTATACGGTAGAGATTTCCTTTCCGGAATTTTCCTGTCGGTGCCCAAGATCGGGATATCCAGACTACGCCACCATCCGCATCGAGTATGTGCCCGACAAAAAGGTGGTTGAGCTCAAATCTCTCAAACTTTACCTCAATTCCTACAGGGAGACTTATATTTCTCACGAGGAATCCACGAACAGGATCTACGATGACCTTTTCACCCTGTTGAAACCAAGAAAACTTGAAGTAACAGGGGACTTCAATCCGAGGGGGAACGTGAAAACAGTCATCCGTGTATCATCAGATCAGGCGGGGACCGATCTCGATATGGATCTTGATATGGAATAGAGCCATTCTGAGTTCAGAGTTCCTAATTCCTGGTTCCTGATAAATTCAGAATTCTGAATTCTGAATAAGCTCGAAACACTAAACTCGAAACAACCCCAAAAAACCGTAACAGATTTTATTTCGAATTTTGGTCATTCGGATTTGTTTAGGATTTCGTATTTCGTGCTTCGGAT
>CAZPLX010000286.1:0-2318 GCA_964587345.1 uncultured bacterium | reverse complement strand
GCTTGGCATGAAGGGAGCCATTAATAAGGCTCTTGAACTCGCGAAAAAGAGTGAGAATTCATTCGTCCCCCAGCAATTTGAGAATCCTTCTAACCCGGAAATTCACAGGAAGACCACTGCCGAAGAGATCTGGAATGACACGGCAGGAGAGGTGGATATTTTTGTTTCCGGTGTGGGAACGGGAGGGACTATCACAGGCGTAGGTGAGGTGCTCAAGGAGAAGAAACAAAGCGTTGAAATAGTAGCAGTAGAGCCGGAGGATTCCCCGGTGCTTTCGGGGGGACAGGCAGGGCCACACCGGATACAGGGCATAGGCGCCGGATTTGTCCCGAAGGTCCTGAACGTGGAAGTGATCGACAGGATCGTGAGGGTGACTGATGAGGATGCGATAAAGGCCACGGTTGATCTGGCACACAAAGAAGGAATCCTTGCCGGGATAAGCTCAGGGGCTGCCCTGCACGCATCGCGGGAACTTGCGAGGGAAGAGGGAAATGAGGGGAAGTTGATCGTGGTAATACTCCCTGACACGGGAGAACGCTACCTGTCGACATCTCTCTTTCAGGGTGAGTAATGTGACGATCCACATCGAGAACGTGTACGTTGATTTTCCCGACCCCTCCGGAAAGGGGAGAAAGAGTGTTCTTTCGGATGTGAGCCTTCATGTCCGGGAGAGGGAAACCGTTTCTATTGTGGGGAAGAGCGGTTGCGGGAAGACCACTCTGCTGAATGTCATCGGTGGACTTCTTGAACCGGGAAGAGGAAGGGTCACGATGGAAAATGGCGCTTCAAAGTCTCCAAAGATCGGGTATGTGTTCCAGAGTTTTTCACTCTTTCCATGGATGGATGTTACCAGGAACATTCAGATAGGATTTCCCGTGGGGGAGGAAGATGAAGGAGAACTCAAGCGGGTTATCGATCTTGTGGGCCTGACCCGTGTGGAGGCGGAGTATCCTCTGAATTTGAGCGGCGGAATGGCCCAGCGCGTGGCTCTTGCGAGAGCCCTTGTGTCGAGGCCCGGAATCATGCTTCTCGATGAACCATTCTCTTCCCTTGACGCTTTCACGAAGATGAGGCTACAGGACGAGGTTTCAAAGATTCTCAGGGAAGAGGGGGTCACCACGATTCTGGTGACCCACGATATCGACGAGTCGATCTTTTTCGGGGACAGGGTCATGATTATGTCTGATGAGGGGACGATACGGAGCGAACTGGATGTGGATATGCCCACAATTAGAGATAGAAACTCTCATGAGTTCTTCACAATCAGGGAAAAGATTTACAGGGAATATGGTCTTTCCACCACGATTCCTTTCTATTTCCAGATTTAGGAAGATACACAAAGGAGGCGAAAATGAGCACACACAATTTTTCAAAGAGAGATTTTTTAAAATATATGGGGGTTTCCCTTTCCGGGCTCTACCTCGGGAATCTACCCTTTGTCCCTGGGGGGGATAATTTAGTTTCACAGGCATTCGGGGGCGAAGATCCTCCAGTGAGGGTGGGATACCTGCCGATTACCGATGCGGCACCTCTTCTCATGGCATACGCCAACGGCTATTTCAAAGAGGAGGGGTTGCGGGTTGAGAAACCGGTACTGATCCGTGGCTGGTCATCACTCTCTGAAGCCTTCATATCAGGAAAACTAAACCTCGTCCACCTTCTCTTTCCCATTCCTATTTATATGCGCTACAAGCTGAACTACCCGGTCAAAGTCGTAGCGTGGGACCACACGAATAATTCAGCCATAACTGTCGTGGGAAATGGAAGCATCAGGGAACTTCCCGACCTGGCAGGAAAGAAAATTGCCGTTCCCTACTGGTACTCCATGCACAACCTTGTCCTCCAGCGGATCCTTCATGACTCCTCCATAGAGCCAGTTTTGAGGAAAAAGGGTGCGAAAGGAGGGAGGAAGGAGACAGAACTCCTGATCATGAATCCTCCCGACATGCCCACGGCTCTTTCCGCAAAGACCATTGACGGCTACATAGTCGCAGAGCCCTTCAACGCGGCCGGAGAGATCTTTGCGGGAGGGAGAATACTTCGCTTTACGGGGGATGTGTGGAAAAACCACCCCTGCTGCATCGTGGCGATGCACGAGAAAGATCTTCAGAGGAAGGAGTGGAGCCAGAGGATTCTGAATGCGGTTACAAAAGCCCAGCTCTTCTGCAAGGACAACCTTGAAGAGGTAGCTAAAGTTCTCTCGAAAGAGGGGAAAAACCTGATCCCTCTTCCCGAGAAAGTGCTTAAAAGAGCCCTTACCCGTTATACGAATGAAAAGAGCTACCTGGGCGGCGCAATAAAACATCCTGAATGGAATA
>CAZPLX010000285.1:0-2348 GCA_964587345.1 uncultured bacterium | reverse complement strand
TCGATGACATATTTGATGGAGATACGATCAACCGCGAGGGCAGGCTGATATGCCACGATCATATCTCCATCGAGCATCACCTGGGAGAGCACCCCTGCACTTACGAGTTCAAATACAATGTCCCTCACCAGGCGGATAGGAATTTCGAGGCGACGGGAGATCTCCCTCTCACCTAAGGGCTCTTCTCCCTCCTTGAAATGAGATACAAGAAGGTGGGTGATCCTCAGGCTTAAAAGCTTTTTAAATGAGTAGCTTACATTCAGGCAGTCGGGCTCGAACTCGTAGGTATCCACGTTTTGATGGGCGAATGAGAGTTCCGCCCCCGAAAGAACAACGAGCCAGCTCACCTGGAGCCAGATGAGGAAGAGGGGGAGGGCCGCGAAACTGCCGTAAATGGCGTTGTACTGCGCCACCCCTACCTGGAAGTGAATATACACGAACTGAAAAAGCTGATATAAACTCCCCGCGAGAACGCCTGCTAACAGGCCCGATTTGAAATCGACCTTCGTGTTCGGCATGAAAATATACATGAATGTGAAAAGCACCCATATCACACAGTAGGGAAGAAACTTGATGAGGAAAAAGATGAGGGGGCTCACGGGGCCCAGGAGCTCAATCCTGGAAATAATAAGTTTCACCTGGCTCGCGATAACCACCGTCGCCGCGCTCGAGAGGATCAGAAGAATGGGGCATATCAGAATAAGAGAGAGATAATCGCTGATCTTCCTGCCGAAAGTCCTGGACTTTTTCACCCCCCATATATCGTTGAAGGAGTTCTCGATGTTCCCGAGAAGTTTTAAAATTGTCCAGAAAAGGAGGATTACGCCGATTCCCGCGATAAGGCCTCCCTTCGTGTTATCGAGGAGGTTCCGTGCGAAACCGATAACCCTGGTAATTACCTCCTCCTGTCCCTGGAGTTTCGAAAGGAGAAGCTGTTCAAGGTTCTTCTCAAAACCAAATCCCTTGGCGATGCCAAAAATCAAAGCAACCACCGGGACGATGGAGAGAAGGGAGAAAAAGGTGAGGGAAGACGCGCGAAGATGGCACTTATCCTCGGTAAAGCCGCGGAATGCAACCAGGACGACCCTCAATCCCCTGATGAGGACCCATTTTTTCCCGGAAACGTCCCTCTCCCGGAGCCTCCAGACATCATGCTTAAAAAATTGAATAATCCCTGTTCTTCCCATAATCCGATATTTTAATCTATTTTTTTATAATTCGACATATCTATTAAGAATCCTTTCCCAAAGATACGATTCGATCCCTTCTCATTCTTTTTATCGGATAATATGGGGGAAAAAAATATTTATAAAGTGAAAATTATTTCATCAGTAGAATCAACAATGAAGAAACCCCTTACAAAACATCAACAAAATTATATAGATAGGATAACAAAATAATAAATATTTCCTGGCACGGAAATTGATTATTACTTCTGGTAATTATTATATACTTTTTCTCACAAAGAAAATTTTAGTGGGAATAATCAGGAGGGGAGAAAATGAAAAAATTCGCAATGCACCTATCTATTCTGGTATCGGCTCTGTTCCTCGTCAGTTTCATCACACTCATCCCTGTGAAAGCGGATGTTCTCTATGGACACGGACTTCTTAGCTACACGGAGGACGGGGAAGATATCATCGCCTCGCCTCCCTGGCAAGATGACAGCACGACTTTCGAGTATAATGTATGGCATAGGAACGACGGCAGGTATCTCTATGAGTATACATTCACTGCCAGTCCTGCCATGGATGGATTATTCATAGAAGTGTCCGAAGGGGCAACACTCGATAATTTCGAATTCCCCCCGAGTGATCTCGAAGAGCATGAGGGACCTATACATTTAAGCGACGTGTTTCCTATTGACATTCCTGAACCCCATGATCTTTTCGGGTTACTCCTCTTTCCGGAAGTTGACGAGGCTTCGAATACCTTCGACATTATCTCGGATCGTGCGCCCGTGTATGGCAGTTTCCTTGCCGCCGGGTTTTCTGACAGTGAAGAGGACATGATCCTTGCAGGCAATACCGGGTTAAATAACCCTGACGGCGCTTTCATCCTCCGTCCCGACACCACGTCGAGTGTCCCTGAACCGGCCACGCTTCTTCTTCTCGGAACAGGACTTATTGGGGCCGCTTTTCTAAGGAGAAAAAAGGTTACCAAGTAGTTCTCATCTCTTTTATAGGTGGAACACCACGAGAAACCGCCCGTCTTCACCCGCGGGCGGTTTTTTAATACCTACAGTTCCCGGTTTTCAGATCCCTGTTCCCAGAAAAAACCAGTTCAAAGTTCAGTGTCGCAGATTCAAGTCCGAAACGCATAAAAAGTTGTGACATCGGGTTAGGTCC
>CAZPLX010000284.1:0-2365 GCA_964587345.1 uncultured bacterium | reverse complement strand
ATGACCCGTTTCCTTTCAGTCCGGTTGATCGTGGAAAAACCGTAGCCTCCTTTCGCTGTGGCAGCTCTTAATAGGGGAATCTCTCCTCCATCGGGGGTCCTTATGCGCATAGACTCGAAGTCCCACAGCTTTTTCCTGTCCCCTTCGGGGTAGCGGACCATCACCTTCACTTCATTTCTTCCCCTCTGGAATCTGAGAGCCTCTGATCCGTAGAAAGCAGATCTTATCTGTCTCCCAAGCTCCTCTTCGGTGATGCCCAGAGCCCTGGCTTCCGGTTTGAGCCTGATTTTAAGTTCCCGTTTCCCCCGGTCGAAGGAATCCTCGATATCACTTACCCCCGGATAACTTTTCAGCGCATCTCGCAGACGGCGGGACACATGATCGAGGACCGAAAAATCCTCATGGGCTACCTGGATATCGATATCCGCACCGATATGCATGAGGTTAGAGGAAAATGTGAGGGAATCAACGCCCGCTATCTCGCCAACAGCCTTTCTCCAGCTATCCCCGATTTCTGTTGTGGAAACTCCTCTCTTCTTTGTCTCCGTTAAAAAGAGGGCAATATTTGCGAGGTTGGAGGCTGAACTGCCCCCTCTTGCCGCCGGCCCCCCTTCCGAAAAGGTCCCCCCCACGACAGCATATGTATCCCGGAGGATGGAATCTCCTTTCTCCCGCTCCCTGTCATAACTGGCCACCACATCCATGGCCTTGCCGACAACATACTTTTCCACCCTCCCTGTCTCTTTTGCGGGAGTTCCAAGAGGCATTTTGAGAGATGCGATGATCACGTCTCCATCCACAGAGGGCATGAAGACAAACTTGAGGATCCCCCCTTTCACAACACCTACAGTGAGGAAGAGAAGTGCTAATCCTGTAGCAAGAGTCGCATACCGGTTTCTCACACACCGGGCGAGAAAATTTGTGTAGGCCCCGGCTATAAAATGGTCGAGTCGCCAGCTGAAAGAAACACGAATTTTGTCAATTCTTCTTAAAAACCCCTTCGCCTCAGCCTTCCCCTCTCCCCTCGAGAGATGAGCGGGGAGAATGAAGAGGGATTCAACGAGAGACACTATAAGCAGCGATATGACCACCAGGGGGATAACCTTGATGAACTTCCCCATGATCCCCGTCACGAAGACGAGGGGTACGAAGGCCGCAACAGTTGTGAGAACCGAGAAAATCACAGGCATCCCCACTTCCACTGCACCCTCGTAGGCAGCCTCAACGTAAGTTTTTCCCATCTGCCTGTGCTTGTACACGTTCTCCCCCACCACGATCGCGTCATCCACAAGAATCCCGAGGGCGAGGATGAAGGCGAAGAGGGATATCATGTTAATCGATACTCCGAGGGAGGGCATGACCAGGAGGCCTCCCAGAAAAGAGATGGGAACACCGAGCATCACCCAGAAGGCAAGGCGTATCTCGAGAAAGAGGCCCAGCGTAATCATCACGAGGGTCAGGCCATAAAAGGCATTTTTCGTGAGGAGGGACATACGGGATTTGAAGATCTCCGACATATCGTTCCAGGTGGATATCTTTACCGAAGGAGGGAGGAAACTCCTTTTTCTCTCCACGTATTTCTTCACGAGATTTGAAATTTGAATGGGTTTCTGCTCCCCCACCCTGAAGACCCTCACCATCGCCGCCGGCATTCCGTTGAAGCGAGCAAACTCATCCGTCTCCTGAAAGGCATCCTTCACCCTCCCGATATCCCCGAGTTTTACCTCCGTTCCGTCGGGATTCGAAAGGATCGAGATATTTGCGTATTCAATGCCACGCCGTCTAAGTTCCTTCGTCCGGAGGAGGATCTCCCCTCCTGAAGTCTTGATGGATCCTCCTGGAAGATCCATGGAAGACCTTCTCACTCTCCTTGCTACTTCCTCGAGAGTGAGGTTGTACCGCCTCAGATTTTCCTCGGGAATTTCGATGGAAATCTCGTAGGGCCTGACCCCTCCAAGGTCGACCTGGGTAATCTCAGGCATATCGAGAAGATCGTTTTTCACTCCCTCCGCCTGCTCCCTCAAGGACCTCTCACCGATCTTCCCATACACCACCACGGAGATGACCTCGTGGCGGTTCAAGAGCTTTGAAATCACCGGTTTCTCCGCTTCTTCGGGGAAGGTGGCGATGCGATCCACCTCGCTCTTAATATCCTGGAGTACCCTGTTCGCATCCTCACCGGTCCTTATGACGGCGATGACACTGCCCACTCCTTCCGATGCCTTCGAGTCGAGTTCCTTGATGCCGTCAACACCGCTTACACTTTCCTCGATCTGGAGAATGATTCCTTCCTCAACCTCCTCGGGTCCCGCGCCCGGATAGACCACAGACACCTGAATCCTGTCCAGGTCAATTTCGGGGAATA
>CAZPLX010000283.1:0-2374 GCA_964587345.1 uncultured bacterium | reverse complement strand
AGGAGTTCGGAAGCGAGGGAGGCTTCTGGGAGCAATTCTCCCGGGGAGTCGAGAATATCGAGGTCCGGGAAGGGCACCTCCTGGTAAGGCTCAAGGAGTAAAAAAATGCCCCCTGGTTGAGAAGAGGAGGCATTTTTTAACGAAATGGAATGGGGTCAGGCACTGCTTTCTGACCTTCTCGACCAATTTGATACTTTGTATCAGGAAGCAGTGCCTGACCCCATTAGTGTGACCCCATTAGTGATCTCATAATACCGTCAAACATTTGATGAATCTCCCTTTTGTTCTCATAATTAGCCCTCCTGAATTCGGAACATTGACACAGACGACCGGATAATATCAGGTTAAACAGGCGATGTTATATCCATTTTATAAATATATTCGTATATTTATCCATAACGATATATGTAATATGCCACAGATTCCTACTGACAATCATAATGATTATTGACACCCCTTACAAAATAAAATACCATTATATCTGGGGATTTTCTTAAAATCTATTTTCAGATGGATGAAAAAATGAACATCATTTCGCAACGGAGGTGGAAAGTTATGATGAAGAAGTTAACCATGTTTGGACTCGCGGTCACACTGATCATCGGAGCATTCTTACTGTTTGGGCCCTCAACAGCAGTGGCCGGTTCGCCGGCAAAACCTCATTTACCCCCAATCTGGCAGGCAACTCCCGTTCAAGATTCACACGCGACATCCGTATGGGTTGATGATCATTACTACGGGAATTGCAGAGATAAGAATAATACAATTCAGTGCGGAGACGTCTGGCATAAGCAGTACAGTAATGGAAACAGAAGCAACCCTTTTCTGGATAAACAGATACTCTGTGCTGCTATTACAGCAGGTGAAGGATGTCCCATCAAAAGAAAGTTAGAAAAAAAAATGAAAAATTTAGATCAGCAAAAACGGTAACAATTTTACAGCAAATCCAACGGGGTCAGGGCGCAGCCTTGCTCTGACCCCGCATCCTCAAATTAAATACCCAGGAGAAGATGATGAAGCGGATTCTCATAGCGATGATGGCAACTCTAATGATTTCTTATGGGCTGACCCTGGCTTTCGCCGGGGAACCCTACGCGCCCAAGGTTGCGGTCCCGAAGAACGTGAAGCCCAACAGTCTCGAGTACATGAGCGTCTACATGGTCCAGTCGGCGAAAGTCCCCGAAAAAGCAAAGGTCGAAGTTCCGCCTTACCCGGGGGCGTATGTGATCCAGACAAAAGGGAAGAGTAAAATGGAGGTGAACGGGAAAGAGCTCACATGCCTTCACTACATAAAGCTCATCACCATGGACGAGGTGAAGAAGGTCGTTGCATTCTACAAGGATAAACTGAAGGGGTACAGGTTCCTCAGCGAGTTCGGCGGGTCGATCCAGGTCTACTGGAAGGGAAAGGAAAAATTCAACCCCATCGACATGCGTGACACCTGCACGACCCCCAACGTGTTCATAGGCAAGGCAAAGGGCATGTGGGACGAACTGATGAAGGGGGCGAAGACCACCATCGAGATAACCTACATCCCCCGGTAAGGTTACTTAGGAGAGGGGAAAGGGGGTTCAGACCGCGTTTTTTTTGGGACGAAGAAGGTACGTTCGAAGGTAAGTACTATCTCACCCTTCTGGTTCAGGCCTTTCGTTTGCACGCTCACGATCCCCATCTTTGGCCTGCTCCCAGATTCCCTCTTGTTCAGTACCCGGATCTCAGCGTAAAGAGAATCCCCGTGGAAGACTGGCTTTTTAAAGCGGACTTTGTCTATCCCTAGGTTGGCCACAGTCTTTCCGCTGAGATCCCTCACCGTCATCCCGTAGACCAGGCAGAAGGAGAGGTACCCTGTCACAAGGCGCTGCCTCCACTCCGTCTCCTTCGCGTAGTGTGCGTCGAGGTGGAGGGGGTGTTGATTCATGGTGAGGAGCGTGAACATGGTATCTTCGAACTCCGTTACCGTCCTTCCGGGAAAATGTTTGAAAACCGTCCCCACCTCGAACTCCTCGAAATATCTTCCGAAACTTTCTTCTCCCTTTATCTCCATTTCTGATTTCCTCCAGGAGTGCACTTTTTCGCATAAAACCTGTCATTTGAAACTATGGTACCAAAAGTTTGATCTATATGAGGAGCGCAAAGAGGTATTGCCCGAAACTTACACATGGAGGAGAAATAAGGATGAAAAAGGAATCTCTGTTCGAACCGCTCTCCCTGGGAGAGTATCACCTGAAGAACCGGATCGCCATGGCACCCATGACGAGAGGGCGTGCCGTGGCCGCCCGGGTGCCAAAGGAGGTACTGGCCGAGTACTATTATCAGCGGTCCTCCGGGGGACTGCTGATCACCGCGGCAACGGTTGTTTCGAGGCAGGCAAACG
>CAZPLX010000282.1:0-2384 GCA_964587345.1 uncultured bacterium | reverse complement strand
GGTGGCCAGAAGGCTCACCCGCAGAAGGCAATCACCTTCGGGGACTGCGGGAGCCACCACGGGGTTCAAAAACACTCCCTCTTCGTGAAGCATCATGCAGGCATTAAAACTCTGTATAGTGTCTCCAATTCTCACCGGGATTATGGGAGTCTCGGAACCCCCTGTATCAAACCCGAGATCTTCGAGACCTTTCTTCATCCTCTCCGTGTTTTTCCATAAACGAGCCAACCGTTCCGGTTCTCTCCTCATGATAAAGAGGCAGGCACGAACAGCTGCTACGTTCGAGGGGGGCATGCTTGCACTGAACATGAGCGACCTGGAGTTGTGCTTTAAAAATTCAATTGAATCTTCATCCGACGCGATGAACCCCCCTAGAGAAGCGAGGGATTTGCTGAAGGTCCCCATTATCACCTGGACATTATCCGTGACTCCGAAATGATTAGATGTACCCGCACCTTTTTCACCGAGAACTCCGATTCCGTGGGCGTCGTCCACCATAAGCGCAGAGCTATATTTTTTACAAAGAACTAATATTTCCGGTAGGTTAGCAATATCACCCTCCATACTGAATACACCGTCCACGACGACGAGTTTTCCCTTCTCCCGGGGTATGCTCTGGAGAATCCTCTCGAGATCTTCCATGTCGTTGTGATTGAACTTCATAAGCTTTCCAAAACTTAGCCTGGCACCATCGATGATGCTCGCATGATCGTATTTATCTGTGATCACAAATTCTCCCTTTCCCACGAGAGCGGATATTGCCCCCAGATTTGCCTGGAAACCAGTGGAGAATACCAGGGCGTTCTTTTTCCCCACGAGTTCTGCGAGCTCTTCTTCCAAACGGGTATGTAAATCGAGATTACCGTTAAGAAATCTCGATCCCGCACACCCCGTGCCATATTGGGCAAGGGCATCAGCAGCCGCCTTCTTCACCTCCGGGTGCGTAGTCAGGCCAAGATAGCTGTTCGAACCGAGCATGATCAGTTCCTTTCCTCCAATAGTCACTACTGGGTCCTGTGCCGATGATATTTCTCTGAAGTAAGGATATACACCCATCGCCTTGATCGTTTTTGAGTCTCCGTAGGTGGAAATTTTGTCCATAATGGACATACCATCTGGCATTGTACAAATCCCTGCTTTCTGTTTTAAAATCTTGGCATAAGAAAATATAATATTAAAGCCGTGACCAATGCAAGGAAATATGCACCTGCAGGGGGAGACTATGAAACCCAAAAGTGGCAAAGATACGCGGGAATCTCCTTTTTCCTTCAAGGAAACTCTCCTCTTTCTGGCGCCCCTCGCAGGATATTCGGACAGTCCTTTCCGAACTATATGTAAAGAGGGAGGCGCAGATGTGGTCGTTACTGAGATGGTAAATGCGCGGGGCCTTACCGACCCCCTGTCTAGAAAGAGACAGCAGAGATATATCCGATTTGATAATGAGGAAAAACCGATAGGAATTCAGCTGTTTGGGAGTGATCCGGAATACATGGCCCGTGCCGCTCGAATGGGAGAAAAACTCGGATTCGACTTCGTCGACATCAACATGGGATGTCCTGTAAAGAAGGTATTGAAAACTGGCGCAGGAGCAAAACTGCTTCTTAATCTTCCTCTTGCCTCCAGAATCGTTGCGAGGGTGAAGGATGAGATCACCATTCCCCTCTCGGTGAAAATCAGGACGGGATGGAACCGTGAGGACAGGTCATACCTTTCCCTCTCCGAAGCACTTGCAGATAGCGGCGCAGACGCACTCGTGGTGCATCCTCGTCCGGTGAAGCAGGGGATGGCGGGAAAAGCAGACCATAAAAAAACCCTCGAGATACGAAGATTGCTCCCGGAGACCTATATAATAGCTAATGGGGGGATTGACTCTCCTCTGGCGGGGAGGAGGATATTCGAAATGACCGGCTGCAACGGTATCATGGTGGGGAGGGGTGCGCTCAACAACCCCTTCATCTTCTCTGAAATATCCGCATTCCTGGGGGGAGAAATATATAAAGGTGATTTGGGGTTGGGAGACACAGTGATAAGGCATTATATTATGTGTAGAGATCTTTACGGAGAGCACGCACCCCTTTTGTTCAGGAAATATTTCTCCTGGTACACAAAATTCATGTCTTCCGCCTCACCCTTCCGACAGAAGGTGAACTCCATCAAAGACCCGGAAGAGATGCTGAGGGAGATCAAGAGGTTCTATGGAACGATTGACTGAGTTGATCCCCGAGGCAATCGGCATCCCCATCCTCCTCTCTGACGAGAAGGGGAATGTTGTCTATGCAAACGGAGCATCTCAG
This sequence comes from uncultured bacterium, assembly GCA_964587345.1. Classification (GTDB taxonomy): domain Bacteria; phylum Desulfobacterota; class Deferrimicrobia; order J040; family J040; genus CAZPLX01. The sequence goes on along the minus strand of CAZPLX010000282.1, from coordinate 90 downwards.
GAAGCCCTTCTGGCTTCGGAGAAAAAACTCTGCGGGAAAAGGGTGGAAGAGCTCTTTCCCGATTTCGACAACTTTTCAAAATATTTTGAA
>CAZPLX010000281.1:0-2398 GCA_964587345.1 uncultured bacterium | reverse complement strand
ATCGGGACAGTTCCCGCTTTCCCTAGGAATGAGGAACTGTATTGTTTATTGACTTTCAGGGCGGTTTTATTATAATTCAACTCTACAGAGTGTTCCCGGTGCGGGCGTAACTCAGTGGTAGAGTGTGACCTTGCCAAGGTCAAAGTCGCGGGTTCAAATCCCGTCGCCCGCTCCACTTTTTCCTCATTCCCCTATTCACCCGGTATTGTATTCAGAAAAGGAAACCGCCACGTCTGTGAGTTCTTTCCTGGGGGCCTTCCACATCTCCTTTGGCACCAGGCGCATCCACTCAGCCAGGATCAAATCTGGGACTTTCTCGATCCGGATGTTGTAGATATTCACCGATTCGTTATAGAATTCCCGCCTGTCAGAGATTTCGTTCTCGAGTTCCGTTATCCTCGATTGGAGCTGGCCGAACCTCTCGTCCGCCTTGAGCTCGGGGTAGTTCTCGGATACGGCGAAGAGGCTCTTCAGGGCATCTTTAAGGAACCCTTCAGCCTTCCCCTTCTCATCCATGGAGCGGGCATCGTTGATCATGGCCCGTGCCCTTGTGACACTCTCCAATGTTTCCCTCTCATGGCGCATATACCTTTCACAGACGGAAATAAGCTTTGGCAGCTCGTCGTGCCTCTGTTTCAAAAGCACGTCTATGTTGCTCCACGCTTTTCCCACGTTGTTCCTCACCGTCACGAGGCCGTTGTAGAGCGACATAGCGTAGAACATCATGCCCGCGATAAGAAATACACCGACTGAAAGAACGATTTGAAACGCCATCTCGTACCTCCCTTATCAAATAGTTTTCATGAGCAGAATTATCCCCCCGGAGAGGGAGAGGATGCTGAGAATGAAGAACATGGCAGCTTTTAATCCCATTCCCCTTGTGACACTCTTCTCGTTTCCGTCGCCGATATAGAAGACACCTCCTCCCGGAGGGGCGCTCACAAAAGGATTTCCCTCTTTTTTCTCCCCTTTCAGGAAGATTTCCCGGGAAACCTTCTCTCTCCCCATATCCCACTCGGACCCGTCCACATGCCCATCCCCGTCGAGATCAAATTCATGGAGCTTCTCCTTATCCCTCTTGATTTCGCCGAGTTTTTCCTTCACCCTTTTTTCACGCTCCATGGAAGCTGTGATCCCAGGCTGTGCACAGCCGAGAAGGGTAATTCTGTGCCCCGGAGGAATCACTTTTTCCACAACCCACGAATCATCCCTTAATCTTGATAACCCCCCCACGGGGGATGAATTATCAAGATCCCTGAAGCTCTGTTTCACCCCACCTTCCAGGTAAGCTCCCTCAGGGTCCACCATAACTTTTCCCGTACCGTCCTCGAGGGTGAAAGGAACAGGCCCTGAATCCCCCTCTTCCACGAGCCGTGCACCCTTCGCCCTTCCAATACCCCTATTTTCAAAGACCGCGTAGGAGTAGTGGACGCATTCGGTTCCGGAAAATGGTGCTTTCAAAGAGTAGATCTGTCCGGTTCTCCCTATAAGTTCGACGAGCCCCATGGCCATGGAGCGCACCTTTGCAACTGGCACGTTTTCCACATCCCTCTTCAGAGAAAAAAGGGCAAAAGAGAGGGCAAAAAAGAGAAGAGAACCTGTGATGAGAGCCGAAGCGAGAAAGAGGGGTTCCCTCGTCAGGTGGGCGGCGATAAGTCCCCCCGCAAACCCGAGGGAAAGGGGATAGTAAATGATTCTGGGCAAGGGTAACCGTGCTCCCTTGAAGAGAAAAAGCCTCGTGTAAAGATCGAAGAGAAAGGAAAGTCCAAAAAATGTTCTTCTTGAGCTCCAGGGTGTAACCGGCGGAGGGGGAAGCTGCCCCGCTGTCTCTTCAAGGAGGTGAATATCTCCTTTTCCCTTCACATAGTCCCCCGACTTATCGGTAAGGTTTGAGGGAGAAATCCAGGCGACCTTCCTGCCCGAGAATGGAGTAATTTCCATGCACTTTTTCCCCGCCTTATCACTTTCCGTGTACATCCCCTTTTCCACGCAGAGATGGACCAGGCGGGAGTGGGCAGAGAAGAAACTCATGACTTCATCTCCCCTGCACTCTGAAAGGGGCGGCGCAAATGGAGTGTCACTTTCCCCGAAACTCGTATCTATCAGAGGATCATCGAAATAATTCATGATTTTCGAGAAGAGAGCCTCCATGTTTCCGCTCATGGTGAGAGTTTTCCCCTCTCCAAGGCTGTTAAAGTTGAACCTGTCCCCCTCGATTCTGAAGGGGATGGAAGAAGAGGGCAGATAGAAATCCATAACGGGAGTGTGGCGCAGACAGATTTTCAAGATTTCATCAAATGTGAGAACGCTCACATTCATCTGTGACATGCGGGCGACTCTCTTCCTGAGGAGATTTTCAGGCTCTTTACAGCCAAGGACGATGAGGCATTTCCCCCGG
>CAZPLX010000280.1:0-2439 GCA_964587345.1 uncultured bacterium | reverse complement strand
TTCTGGTACTCCTTGAGGGGGTCCAACTGCCCGTATCCCCGGAGGCCGATCCCCTCCTTCAAGTGATCCATGCCAAGAAGATGGTCTTTCCAGAGGGCATCGATTGTGCTCAGGTGCATCACACGTTCCAGGTATCGCATGATCTCTGAACCGTAAGTTGCCTCCCGCTCCTCGTAGATGCGGTGGGCATGGTCATAGACCCTGTCCCGGATCTCTTCCCTAGAGAGAAGCTCATCATCCTGAAATATCAAAGGTTCGGAAAATATACTCTTGAAATAGTCGGCCAACCCCTTCATATCCCACTCTTCAGGGTATGCTTTCTCATCTGTGAAAATATCGACAATGTCATCTGTGATCTCGTCCACCATATCCTGGATGTTCTCTTTAAGTTCCTCTCCTTCCATGACCTCCTTCCGTAGATCATAGATAACCCCTCTCTGCTTGTTCATCACATCGTCATATTCGATGAGGTGTTTCCGTATTTCAAAATTGTGACCTTCAACCTTCTTCTGAGCATTTTCGATCGCTTTCGTCACCATCCTGTGCTCGATGGGCTGCCCTTCTTCCATACCCAGTTTTTCCATGAGGGAAGAAACTTTTTCCGCTCCGAATATGCGCATGAGATCGTCTTCCAGCGAGAGAAAGAAACGGCTGGAACCAGGGTCACCCTGGCGTCCAGAACGCCCCCTGAGCTGGTTGTCGATGCGCCTGCTCTCGTGTCGTTCAGTCCCCAGAATGGCGAGCCCCCCTCTCTCGACAACTCCGTGGCCAAGAACTATATCCACACCACGGCCCGCCATGTTCGTGGCAATAGTTACTTTCTTTGGCTGGCCAGCCTCGGCAATGATCTCCGCCTCTTTCTCATGATGCTTCGCGTTCAGGACATTATGGGGAATTCCCTCCCGCTTCAGCATCTTGCTCACTTGCTCGGATTTCTCAATTGATATTGTCCCCACGAGAACCGGGCTTCCCTCCCTGTGGCGTTCCTCGATCTCCTCGATCAAGGCATGGAACTTTTCCTTTTCAGTCCGGTAAACCACATCAGGGTGATCTTCCCTTACCATAGGTTGATTCGTAGGAACGATTACCACTTCGAGATTATAAATTTCCTTGAACTCAACAGCTTCCGTATCAGCGGTCCCCGTCATTCCTGCGAGTTTATCGTACATGCGGAAGTAATTCTGGAAGGTAATTGTCGCGAGGGTCTGGTTCTCGCTCTCAATGTTAACCCCCTCCTTCGCCTCGAGAGCCTGGTGGAGGCCATCACTGTACCGCCTTCCCGGCATGAGTCTTCCCGTAAATTCATCGACGATGATCACCTCTCCTTCTTTTACCATGTAATCCACATCTTTTTTGAAAAGGGTGTGGGCTTTCAAGGCCTGGTTTACCGCATGAACCCATTCAATGTTTTTCGGGTCGTAAAGGTTGTCCACGGAAAGGAATTTTTCAACCCGGGGGATCCCCTCCTCGGAGAGAACCGCGCTTCTGGCTTTCTCATCAATCGTATAATCACGCTCCTTCTTTAGCCTGGGAATCGCAGCGTTTGCGCTGTAATACTTGTCCGTCGACTCCTCGGAAGGGCCGGAGATAATCAGGGGGGTCCTGGCTTCGTCGATCAGAATCGAGTCGACCTCGTCCACAATCGCGTAGTAATGCTCCCTCTGGACCATATCGCCAAGTTCGTACTTCATGTTGTCCCTCAGGTAATCGAATCCGAACTCATTGTTTGTCCCATAAGTAATATCCGCCCCGTAGGCCTCTTTGCGTTCAGTATCGTCCATTCCATGGACAATCACTCCCACCTTCAGGCCGAGGAATTCATAGATAGGGGACATCCATTCCGCATCTCTTTTCGCAAGATAGTCGTTGACAGTGATAAGGTGAACCCCCTTTCCCGTGAGAGCATTAAGGTACACAGGGAGTGTCGCGACAAGGGTTTTCCCTTCACCGGTTTTCATCTCCGCAATTTTTCCCTCATGGAGGACGATGCCCCCGATAAGTTGAACATCAAAATGCCGCATATTGAGAACTCTTTTCGATGTCTCCCTCACGGCCGCGAAGGTTTCAGGAATAAGATCAGAAAGAGATTCTCCTTTTTGGGCGCGCTCTCTGAACTGCCAGGTCAGACCGGCAAGGCGAGAATCGGAGAGATTTGCCATGTCCCCTTCGAGGCTGTTGATACTATCAACGAGGGGCGTCATCTTTCGCAAATCCCTCTCATTTTTTGAAGGAAGAACGTTTTTAAATATCTTCTGGAACATCAGTTAACTCCTTTACCATCTTTCAAAAGATTCACTCTTCAGGATTTATTCTACTGCAAAAGATAGTCCGGCGTTTACCCAAGATAGCGTATCGGATTTACTGAAACACCGTTTACCTTGATCTCGAAGTGGAGGTGGGGACCGGTGCTTCTTCCGGTGGAGCCCACACGTCCGATCC
>CAZPLX010000279.1:0-2444 GCA_964587345.1 uncultured bacterium | reverse complement strand
AGGGGATGAACGAACAGTTGGGTATAGCACAGAAAAATATTTCAGACCAGCTCGAGGGGACGGTGAAACTGATCGGAGATGTAAAGTCGACCCTCGGGGGCCTTTCCGAATCGGCGAAGCGGATGGAAACTCTTGGAGAGGAGATATCACGGCTCCAGGATGTTCTCGCTCCGCCCAAGCTGAGGGGAAATTTCGGCGAAATGATGCTGGAAAACATGCTCTCTCAGGTCATTCCACCTGAAAATTACACGATACAGCACATCTTTAGGTCGGGGGAAAAGGTAGATGCGGTGATTCGCCTGGGGGATCAACTGATTCCCATCGATTCAAAATTTCCCATGGAGAGTTTCAGGAGGATTTCGGGGGATGAAGGAGATGGAGGGGGATCGAAAGGAAGAAGGGATTTTGTAATTTCCGTGAAACGGAAGATAGATGACATTGCATCAAAATATATCAAGCCGGATGAAGGAACCTACGATTTCGCAATGATGTATATTCCGGCGGAAAATGTCTATTACGAGATGATGTTACGGGATGAAAAGGGAGAAAAAGGCTACGACCTCTACGAGTACTCGCTGGGAAAAAAGGTGGTTCCCGTTTCTCCGAGCAGCTTCTACGCCTACCTGCTCGCTGTTGCGTACGGGTTGAAGGGATTCAAAATAGAGCGGGAGGCTCTCGAAATCCGGGGGAGCCTGGAAGAACTCAGCCGTAACCTCGAACGTTTCGGCGCTCTTTTTGAAGGTGTGGGAAAGCACATTGACCTTGCTTCCCGAAAATTCGAGGAGTCGCGAAGAAGGTTTGACCAGATTTCATCTAAAGTCGGTCAGATTACGGGGATAAGGGACACACAGTAGAAGGGAGCAGAGAGATGGCCTCACTTGTAGTTCTCGATGTGGACGGGACACTCACCAAGGTGAGGAGTTCCTGGCAGTATCTCCACGAGAAACTGGGGATCTGGGACAGCAATGCGGAAAGATACCAGGGGATGTTTCGCCGGGGAGAGATAAACTACCATAAGTTCTGCGAGCTTGACGCCGGGTTATGGGCAGGAATAGCTCTTGAAGATGTGGAAGCCCTCATCGATACGATTCAATACAGAGATCACATCGAAGAGTTTTTCGCATCTTTAAAGGGAAAGGGGATTAAAGTTGCCCTTGTATCCACAGGAATATACTTCCTCGTAAACAGGGTTAATGGAGATTTTGACCTTGATTACGCCTTCTCTAACCATCTTCTCCATGATGGAGACCACCTCACAGGGAGAGTTAAGGTGGAGGTTGATTGGGATGATAAGCCGAAAATCGTGAGGCGGTTGAAGAGAGAGCTAGGAGTGAAAAAAGAGGATGTAGCCGTCTTTGGAGACAGCGATGGGGATCTGGGAATGTTTGATGCCGGGGGAATCTGCATTGCCGTTGAACCCTCATCTTGCTCTCTGAAAGGAAAGGCTCACCATATCCTCGCGGATGGGGACTTAAGGGAGGGAGCCAGGATCTTGAGGGAAGAGAGTAAAAATGTATGAGAATGTGGAGATCGTCGTCCATGAAAGGGAAGACACCATGCGGGTGGATCGATTTATACGATTGAAATTTCCCGACGTGTCGAGAAGGACGATCCATCTCGGAATCCTTGAAAAAAATATCCTCGTCAACGGAAGGATAAAAAAGAAGGGAGAATTGCTGAAGAAGGGAGATAGGGTTCTGATTAAAACCCTCGAAGCAAAAAGTGACCTCCTCTGCATGCCCCATCCAGTGAAGGGCCCCAGGGTCATCTACGAGGATGATGCTCTGCTTGCACTCTACAAACCCCCCTTCATGCACACTCTTCCTGCCAGTCGAAAGGAAAGGAATACGCTGGGAAATTTTGCCGTTTTCACCTGTCCGGGAGAATGTGGAGAAGGGGAATCGTCCTTTCCCCTCTTTCTCTCTCGCCTTGATTATGTGACAAGCGGAGCCGTTTTAATGGCCCGTTCGAAGAAGGTGCTCGAAGAGATGAGGGAGCGGCAGGCACGGGGGGAAATAGGGAAGATCTATTTTCTCATAGTAGAGGGTGAGGTGGGGGAGGAAGTTGTAATTAAGAACAGGATTATTACTACAGGGGGAAGTCGTGTGAAAGTGGACAGGATTAGGGATTATGAAGATGAAACCTACTTCACACGATTTCAGCCTGATAAGGTTGGGCATGGATACACCCTTTTAAGAGCCGAGATCAAGAGAGGGAGGATGCACCAGATCCGAGCCCATGCGGCATTCGCGGGATTTCCGATACTCGGGGATATCATGTATGGAGGAAAAACCATTCCCGAAATGAGCGGACTACCCGTAAGGCCCCTCCTTCACTCTTCGAGGGTAGATATGAAGGTGCAGGAGGGAGAGGGCTTGATCAGAATTCACTGTCCCTTGCCGGAGGACTTAGTCAGAATGGGCGATCTCTTATTTCACCTCTAA